>PGXI01000109.1 GCA_002839125.1 Tenericutes bacterium HGW-Tenericutes-5 | reverse complement strand
AACAGAGTTTCTGGAATACCTAATCGCAACCGATTTAGAAGCTTTATCGAAAGCATAATTCAGTAAGCTATGTGCCTCAACTGCATTAGAAGGTTGAACGATTTCAATGTTTGGAATATGCTTTAAATACGCGATATCATAGATTCCTTGATGAGTTTCGCCATCAGCGCCTACTACTCCAGCCCGGTCAATTCCAATCACAATATGAGCTTCATGTCTTGCTAAATCATGAAGTACTTGGTCATAGGCTCTTTGTAAGAACGAAGAGTATATCGGCAAATAAATCTTCACATTATTCAAAGCTAACGCACTAGAAAAACAAACCGCAAAACTTTCGCAAATACCAACATCGATTATTTTATCCGGATACATCTTTTCAAATTCAATCAAACCTGATCCGGTAATCATCGCTGGTATCACAACCTTAAAATTATCCTTATCCTTAGCGTAATCAATTATGTAATTACTAAAGATATTACTCCAAGTAATAAAATTTTCTTTATTTTTATTGATAAATTCTCCGGTTTCTTTATCAAATTTACCAACTCCATGCCATAATCCAACAGTGTCGTTTTCAGCTGGTAAATACCCTTTGCCCTTTTTAGTGATTACATGAAGTACTACCGGTTTATTCTTATGCTTAATGTGTTTTAAAAACTTAATTAAATCTTTAATATCATGGCCATCAATCGGTCCATAATATGAAAAACCAAATTCATCAAAAATTGTTAAATTATTCGCGAAACCTCGAATCATATTTGCAAGTCTTACCTTCATTCGGTAAATAAACTTCGGTAATTTTCGCTTTGTCTTTGCTGCGTAATTATAAAACTTACCGGCTCTAGTCTTATTCAATAACTTTGAAAGTCTACCGACATTCTTTGAGATACTCATCTCATTATCATTAAGAACGATTATCGGTGCTACATTGCCCTTATGACCTAGAAAATTAAGTGCTTCAAAACTTAAACCGCTATTAAGTGAACCATCGCCAACTACAGCGATATTCTTTCCTTTATTATGATTAATTTCTTTAGCAACTTCAAACCCAGCAACCGCTGCGATAGCGGTTGAAGAATGGCCGGCTTCCCAAACGTCATGAATTGATTCATTACGTTTTTGATAACCGCTTAACCCTTCAAACATTCTTAATCGATCAAAGTCTTTAGCTCTACCGGTTAAGATTTTATGTACATAAGCTTGATGGCCAACGTCAAAGATAATTTTATCTTCCGGCGAATTAAAGACATAATGCAAAGCAATAGTAAGTTCCACAACTCCTAAATTAGAAGAAAGATGCCCACCAGTTTTTGAAAGACTATCAATCAAAAATAAGCGAATATCATTCGCTAAATTTTGTAACTCTTCAATTGATAAAGCTTTTAAAAATTGCGGATCTTGAATCTTCTTTAAATCCATCTTATTTTTCCTTATTAAAGTCAACCAAGTCGTTAGAATCCATTAATTTAACAATAACCTCTTCTGCTTGCTTTAACTCTTCATGACAAACCTTTGCCAAAGCGATACCTTCTTGATATAACTTAACGGCTTCATCTAAACTATTATCACCTGATTCTAACTTTTTTACGAGTTCCTCAAGTTTATTTAAATTTTCTTCAAAACTGATCTTTTCCATTACTCTTTACCCCTCATATCCTTAATTATAGCAGTTATCTCGCCGCCACTCATTTCGATTTTCAAATGTTTAAACTTATCAATCTCACTAATATGCTTTTTAATTAAATCATCCTGTTTCACAATCGCAAAGCCTTTTTTCATGATATTCAGCGGATTCACAAGTTCTAACTTTTCTAGTAAATGATTGTAATCGGATTGAATCTGATTTAACTGATATCTATAATCTGATTTTAATTGTTTTTCAAGATTTAAAATTCTTTCTTTACGGTTACTAATAACATTAACCGGACTTACCTTTACTAAGCGGTCATAAAGATTGCTGAAATAAAGTTCTTTAGCCTCAATAAGCCTTCTGGGATTCTTTAAGACATTACGGTTGATAATTGTTGTATAATGCTTTAATGAATTATTATAAAGATTACCTAAAGAATTCTTCATCCTAAGTTGATAACTTTCAATATCCAATAAAACATCACGATAATTTTTAACTGCTATCTCAGCCGCGTGTGATGGCGTTGAAGCTCTAACATCAGCCACAAAATCAGCGATTGTAAAATCAGTTTCATGACCTACCGCACTAATCACAGGAATTTTTGAGTTATAGATTGCTTCAGCCACTACTTCTTCATTAAACGCCCATAAATCCTCTATTGAACCACCGCCTCTACCGACAATCAAAACGTCAACGAGACCTTGGTTATTAGCTTTTTCAATTTGTTCAACAATCGACTCCTTTGCATTTACTCCTTGCACAAGAGCGGGATAAACAATGATTTTTGTAAGCGGAAAACGACTGCCAATAACATTGATAATATCTCTAACTGCTGCCCCTGTCGGTGATGTGATAACCCCTACAGTCTTAGGAAATTTCGGTAATGCTTTTTTATGTTCTTCTTTAAAATAACCCTTTTTCGCTAAATCTTCTTTTAATCTTTCATAGGCTAAATACAAATCACCTACTCCATCTAAATCCATTTTTTGAATATAGATTTGATAAGTTCCATAAGCCTCATAAACGGAAATATACCCCTCAACTATGACTTTATCTCCGTCTTTTGGATTAAAGTTCAATCTAGCTGTATTTGAAACAAACATAATTGCGCTTATAGACGAATTATCGTCTTTTAAAGATAAATACAAGTGTCCTCTTGAATGTCGCTTAAAATTGGAAATTTCAGCTTTTAAAAGAATGTTTTGTAGTTCAGAATCATTATCAAGTTTATATTTTAAGTAACGATTTAATGCCGAAACTGTTAAATACTGTCTAACCATTTGCCTTTTCCAAATATTCCTTTATGTTTTGTAAAACACGATTGTTAAACTTCTTTTCTTGATCATCATCTAAATTAGAATACTTCTTTGTGATTTCCAAAGCTTCATTAATGATTATCCTCATTGGAGTATCGCTTTCAATCATTTCATAAGTAGCATATCTAATAATTGCTAGGTCAACGTAATTAAGTCTGTCAATCGTCCATCCTGAAAGGTTTTTTTCTAAAATAGCGTCTAATCTTTCATAATTTTCTTGAACTCGCTTAATTGTTAAATTGACCTCTTCATCATAATCAAGAAGGCAGTATTCACCGCCTAAAATATCTTGATAGATTAACTTAACAATTGTGTCTCTGAACTCTCTTCTTTTCATCATCATTTAGCACCTAATTTCCAATAAGTATTTTATCATATTCTCTAAAAAATAAAAAGCCATTAAATCCCCTAATGAAAAGACATAGTAAAACTATGCCTTATTTCTTTTATAAACTATCGCTTGATACGGTAAAAGCTTCATTTTATTACTTAAATCCACTAAATCACCATAAAAATATTCAAAACCTTTTAAATCCAAATCTAACATTACTTCAATATCATAGTCTCTAAAGTTAGCAACAACTAAGTAATCACTTGTTTTACCAACATTGAGATAGCAATAACTTTCATTGTCATCGATATTCAAAAATTCAATTTCACCAAAAATAATGTTTTCACTATCGCTTATTCTTAAATTTAAGATATAACGGTAAGTATTTAAAATTGAATCTTGATCTTGAGCTTGCAACTCAACATTGATTTCTCGGTAGTTATAATTAGTATTTATCCAAGGCGAAACCTGAGAAAAGCCACCGTTTAAAGAATCATCCCATTGCATTGGCGTTCTCGCATTATCTCTTGATCTATCGACAATTGCCTTTAAAGCCTCTTTTGGTGAAGCGCCATTATTTAACATATTGCGGTATTCGGTAAAGACCTCAACATCTCTAAAATCTTCAATCGATTCATATAAAACATTGGTCATACCAATTTCTTCACCCTGATAAACAATCGCTGTTCCCGGCATAAAATATAAGGTAATCGCCAGCATTTTAGCAGATTCTTTATGATATTTTTCCGTATTTCCATAATGAGATACTACTCGCGGTTGATCATGATTATGCCAATAGATC
>PGXI01000108.1 GCA_002839125.1 Tenericutes bacterium HGW-Tenericutes-5 | reverse complement strand
TTAAAAACTGTTGTCTTACCAGCACCGTTTGGACCAATCAACCCAAATATCTCACCTTTTTTTACATCAAAACTTAAATGTTGGAGCTTATTCAATAAAACCTGAAGTTGTTGAAGGAAAAAAAATATCGGTTAATAACTTAAGAAAGCAGACTTTAAAAGAAGTGTTTGATTTATTCCCAGTTTTGAAAGAAAGAAGGAAGCAGCAAGCTTCAACTCTTTCTGGGGGAGAACAACAAATGCTTTCAATTGGCAGAGCTTTAATGTCGAGACCAAAATTATTATTGCTAGATGAACCTTCATTGGGTTTGGCCCCACTTATTGTTAAAGATATTTTTGAAAAGATTAAACAGATTAGAGATTCAGGAACAACGATTTTGATTGTTGAACAAAATGCATACCAAACTTTAAAAATTGCTGATTATGTTTATGTGTTAGAACTAGGCAAAGTTAAATCTGAAGGTACTGCAAAAGAGTTGTTAGCTGATGATCAGTTAGTAAAAGCCTATTTAGGCGGTTAAAATTTGATAATAAACTTTATGTGTTTATTATATATATGAAAAGAATAATAATTCAAAATTTAAAAAAAGGAGAGAATTATGAAAAAATTATTATTAGTATTTGCATTTATCCTAGTTGGGATAGGTGTAGTTGGCTGTACAGCAGATCCAACAGCAACAACTGCTGCACCAACAACGGCAGCTCCGACAACGGCAGCTCCAACAACACAAGGACCTACTACAGTAGCTCCAACAACAGTTGCACCAACTACAGAAGTTGAAGAAGTTTCACAAGGTGTTACAGACACAACAATTTTAGTAGGTAATACAGCAGCTACAACAGGCGTATTTGCCGGTGTAGGTGTTCCATTCAACGATGCTATCAAAGCAGTTTTTGAAGCTGTTAATGAAGCAGGCGGAATCGGCGGAAGAGAAATCCAATTCATTACATATAACGATGAATTCGATGCAACTAAAGGTGTTACTTTCACTGAAACACTTGTTGAACAAGACGAAGTATTCGCACTTGTAGGTCACTTTGGAACACCAACGGTAGGTGCTACAATTGATTACATCCAAACTCAAGGTGTACCAATGGTTTATGCCGCTACAGGTATTAACGCGTTATACTTTGAACAATCAGTAGGTAACCCAGTAATGGCTGTTCAACCAATCTATTTAACAGATGGTAGAATTATGACAGCTAGAGCTTTAACTACAGATGTTTATGGAACAGGAACTGAAAGCTTCCCAGTTAATGGGAAAATTGGTGTATTATACACTAATGATGACGTCGGTAATTCAATTAAAGCTGGTGTTGAAGCAGAAGTTGAAGTATTTGGTATTGACTCTGCAAACGTAGTATATTATTCAGCGTCTATTGAAACAATGGAAGCTGCAGTAACAGATCTATTATTTGAAGATGTTGATGTTGTAATCTTAGCTATGAACCAAGCTCCATTTGCTTCTGCATTAGCAGCTATGGCAAATCAAAGTTTAGAAGTTCCAGTATTCTCATCATATGTTAATGCTGACCCTACTTATGTAGATCCTAGCCAATATTCAGCATCAAGACCAATTTTCACAAATGCATGGGTTGACGTATTCTCTGAAGAAGGTCAAGCAGCAGTAGCTGAATTTATCGCAGTTATTATGGCGGCTGACTTCTTAGATGAAACTACAAAAACTGCTTATCTTTCTAACTCATTTGCAATTGCTGGTTATATCGCAGCAACTGTATTCGTTGAAGGATTATTGAGAGTAGAAGCTAACGGTGATGTTCTAAACTGGGATAACTATATTGCAGCTATGGAAGAAGGCCCAATTGACATTCCAATGGGTGGAATCGTAGACTTCTCTGAAGGAAAACGTTGGGGTATCGCTTCAATGTCATTATTGCAATACTATGTTGGTGACAATCCAGCAACTACAGAAGTAACAGAAACAGATTGGGAAACTTTCATGCAAGTTATGCCAATCGAAACAATCGAAGAAATCGAAGCTAAATAATTTTTACTTAGAATAAAATAGTCATAAAGATGGGGGAGAAATCTCTTCCCCGTCTTACAATGACTTTTATAAAGACTCAAACACATTAATCTTAAGAGAGGTCTATAATGAAAAATCCTAAATACGTTGAAATCGACCAAATAATCGATTTAGTTCAAAGTGACTATCAAATTATTGTTGGCTCAGCTGCCGCTGAACCACAAGAGTTTATGAAGAACCTTCATAAATGCGGTCATAGAGTTAATAATGTGACTGTAACAAACTGTTTGCCATTTGTTGATTCAGAATTCTTTATGGATGAAAAATGGCGTGATTCATTCTTCCTTGATGGCTGGTTTTATACCGGTGTGTTAAGAAAGATGCATAAACATGGAAATATTTCGTTTATTCCGAACAATCTTCATTTTGCCGGAACCAAACGATTACAATATAAAAAAGCTAATATATTTGTATCAGCCGCAACAATGCCTGATAAACACGGATATATTTCTTTATCATTATCTAATATTTATGAAAAAGAAATCTTGGAGCAAGCTGATATCGTTGTTCTTGAAGTTAATGAAAACTTTCCAAGAACTTATGGTGATACCGAAGTTCATATCAGTGATGTTGACTATTTGGTTAAAACAGCTTATGAACCGCCAACTTTACCGGATGTTGAACCGAATGAAAAAGATAAAATCATCGGTAATTTCATTGCCGAAAAGATTAATGATGGCGATACAATTCAATTAGGAATCGGTGGTATTCCTAATGCTGTGGCTAAAGCGCTTGTGAATAAAAAAGACTTAGGTATTCATACCGAAATGTTCACGTCTGGCATGATTGATTTAATAGAATCTGGTGCAGTTAATGGAAAGAAAAAAACTTTACATAAAGGAAAACATGTATGTTGTTTTGCTCTTGGCAATAAAGCTCTTTATGATTATTTGGATCATAATCCAGCTGTTTTGGTATTAAGAGGTTCTTATGTAAATGATCCGGCAATCATTGGACTTAATGATAATCAAGTTTCAATTAATTCAACTCTAGAAGTTGACTTAACTGGACAATGTGCATCAGAATCAATCGGTACAACCCACTTTAGCGGTACTGGTGGTCAAAGCGATACCGCTGTTGGCGCACAAAAAGCTAAGAATGGTAGATCATTTATTTCACTATATTCAACAGCTTGGGTAAGAAATCCAGAGACTGGTGAGAAAGAAGAAGTTTCAAAAATCGTCCCAACTTTAAAACCGGGTGCAGCAGTTTCTTTATCAAGAAATGATGTTGATTATGTTGTTACTGAATATGGTATTGTTAGACTAAGAGGAACAAACATCAGAGAAAGAGCTAAACTTTTAATAAGTATCGCTCATCCTAAGTTTAGAGATGAATTATATAAAGAAGCAATCAAAGCAGGTTTTATCCATGAGCATTTTTAAATATCAAGATAAAGACATCTTCTATTTAATAGATGGTGAAGAAGCAAATCCCAAACTATTAATTCTTAACGGTATTATGATGAGCACTTCTTCATGGATACCTTTTATCGACACCTTAAAAGAACATTTTTGCGTTATTAGATTAGATTTCTTCGATCAAGGACAATCTTCAAAGTTAGATTATTCTTATACACAAGATATTCAAATAGAACTTATTAAAGCCTTCTTAGATTATTTGCATATTGAAAAGGTCAATATCGCCGGTATCTCCTATGGCGGTGAAGTTGCTTTATTGTTTGCGATAACTCATCAAGATAGAGTCAACCGTTTAATTCTATTTAACTCAGGGGCCTACACTAATCCTTGGTTAAAAGATATCGGTGACGGTTGGATAAAGGCTGGTAAAACAAGAAACGGCGAACTATATTATAAAACTACTATTCCAGTTATCTATTCAGCTAAGTATTATGAAGAAAAGATTGAATGGATGAGAAATAGAGAAAAAGTATTATTGCCAATCTTTTCTAACGAAGTTTTCTTAGATGCGATGGAAAGACTTACTAGAAGCGCCGAAAGTTTTGATACAAGAGAAAGGCTTTGTGAACTTAATTTACCGGTGTTAATTGTTACAGCTGATCAGGATGGATTAACTCCAAAAAAAGATCAAGAATATCTTTATAAGAATAT
>PGXI01000107.1 GCA_002839125.1 Tenericutes bacterium HGW-Tenericutes-5 | reverse complement strand
CGGATTTAATGGTAAGGAAATAGTCGAACACTTACAAAGACATAATTTAAAATTAATTTGTGTCATCTTTACTCATGGGCATTATGATCATATAAAAGATTTTAATATTCTAGAGATAGATGATTCGGTTAAAGTGTACATTCATGAAGAAGAAAAAGATTTCTTATATCAACCAAATTTGAATTTATCCAGCATGTTTAATCATGATTTTATTCTCAGTAAAAATGTGAAAATTGAATGCTTAACTGATGGCCAGAAAATTGATTTTGTTAAAGAAGAACTTAAAATTATTCATCTTCCTGGTCATACTAAAGGATCAATCGGGATTATCTATAATCAACACTTTTTTTCAGGAGATACGTTATTTTTTGATAGTATCGGTAGAACTGACCTACCAACAGGTAACTCAGGAAAAATCTATACGTCGCTTAAAAAAATAAAATCGTCTTTACCAAAAAACTCTATGGTTTACCCGGGACACGGTAAAGGTGGCAGGTTGTCAGAAATTCTGCAAATCAATCCATACTTTTCTAATTTAAACTAAAAGCCTTTACAGGCTTTTTATTTTATAAAAAAACTAGCACTCAACACTTGACATTGCTAAAGAGCTTTAGTATAATATCATTAGCATTCTAAATGTTTGAGTGCTAAAGGGTGATTTAATGACAAAAAGACAAGAAATGATTTTAAAAATGATTGTGGATGAATACGTCAAAGCTGCAGAACCAATCGGTTCTAAAACTTTATCAGAGATCTTAAATGTTTCTTCAGCGACGATCAGAAATGAAATGGGAGTTCTTGAAGACCTTGGATATATTGAGAAAACTCATACGTCTTCAGGTCGAGTGCCTTCAGAAAAAGGTTATCGTTATTATATAGAAACCATTGTAAAAAATCTTGATGAAGAAACCGATGGTTTTTTTGAGTTCGAAGAGCTTTTTAGTAATAAAGAAACGGAAAGAGATGTTTTGATAAAAGAAGCAATTGACCTCTTATCACAAGCAACAAATTGTACAGCGATATCATTAGGACCTAATGCGTATCATTCTAAGGTAAAAAAAGTACAGTTAGTTCCAATATCATCTCATCAAGCCCTTATCCTTGTCATTACGAATTTTGGTCATGTCGAATCAAAACAAATCACCCTACAAGAAGATATCGACACTGAAGAATTAATGAAGGTTATCGACCTCATTAATGAAATGTTGATTGATACGCCAATTTCTAAAGTGTCAGAAAAGCTTCACTATGAAATTCAACATTCTCACATTAAAGAATTATTGAAATACCGCGATACAATCGTTGATTCTTTTATCGAAGCTTTCTCAAAATTTGCCCAAACAAAGTATTATTTAACTGGTCAATCTAACATGTTATATCAACCAGAATTCAATGATATTCAAAAATTAAGAGAATTCATCACAACTATTGAAAATAATGAGATATTTAAGATAGTGGAAGCAGACTCAGAAGGTATTTCGGTAAAAATCGGTACTGAAAACAAAGTAACTTCAATGCAAGACTGTACCGTTATATCATCAAGTTATGATACTGTAGACGGTGAAAAAGGGACAATCTCACTAGTTGGGCCAACGAGAATGGATTATAGACGAGTAATTCCTTTAATGAAATACTTGGCTAAACATATTCAAAAACTATACGAAGAGGAGTAAGAAGATGAGTGATACAGAAAAAGAGATATTAGTAGAAGAAGAAAATGAAGTTGTTAAAGAAGAAACTACTAATAAAGATGAAAAATCTAAAAAGAAGAAAAAGAATAAACTAGAAGAACAACTGGAAGATATTCAAGAAGAGCTACAAACAATTAAAGATAAGTATTACCGAGCGTTAGCGGAAACAGAAAACTACAAAAAAAGAATGACTGAAGATCTTAAAAGAGAACGCAAATATGCCGGACTGTCTTTGGCGGATAAGTTAATTGATTCAATTGAAGTCTTTGACCAAGCATTGAATATGGAAACAGAGGATAAAAACTTAAAGAACTTCTTGTATGGTTTCAAAATGATTAAAGACATGATGTTCCAAGCGCTTAAAGATGAAGGTGTGATGTTGATTGAATCAAAAGTAGGTGACGATTTCGACCCAACAATTCATGAAGCTATGGATAAAGAATATAATCCTGATTTAAAAGAAAATACAATCTTAAAAGTTGTAAAAAAAGGATATAAATATAAAGATAGAGTATTAAGACCAACATTGGTCGTTACTAATATAAAGCCAGAAGAAGAATTAAAAACAGAAAACGTAGAAGAAATTAATCAAGAATCTATAGAAAACAAGGAAGAATAAAGAGAGGTAGATATTATGAAAATTATCGGTATTGACTTAGGTACAACAAATTCATGTGTATCAGTAATGGAAGGAAAAGAAGCAAAAGTAATTCCAAATCTTGATGGTAATAGAACAACTCCATCAGTTGTCGCATTTAAAGATGATGAAATTCAAGTTGGTGAAGTTGCAAAACGTCAAGTAATAACAAACCCAAATACAGTTTATTCAATTAAACGTAAAATGGGAACAAATGAAAAAGTAAAAATCAATAATAAAAACTACACTCCACAAGAAATTTCAGCGATGATTTTAAGAAACTTAAAAGAATCAGCTGAAGCTTATTTAGGTGGAAAAGTAACTGAAGCAGTTATCACTGTTCCAGCATATTTTAACGATGCTCAAAGACAAGCAACTAAAGATGCGGGTAAAATTGCTGGTTTAGATGTTAAGAGAATCATCAACGAACCAACAGCTGCAGCATTAGCTTATGGTATTGATAAAAAAGGTAAGGAACAAACAGTTCTAGTATATGATTTAGGTGGCGGAACCTTCGACGTTTCAATCCTAGAGTTAAGTGATGGTACATTTGAAGTTATTTCAACTAGTGGTGATAATCATCTAGGTGGAGACGACTTTGACCAAAGAATAGTTGAATGGTTAGTAACAGAGTTTAAGAAAGAACAAAGCGTTGACTTAAGCAAAGACAAAATGGCTTATCAAAGACTTAGAGACGCAGCTGAAAAAGCTAAAAAAGAACTTTCAAGTATTACCCAATCAACAATTTCCTTACCATTCATATCTATGAATGCTAGTGGACCAGTTCATTTAGAAAAAGTTCTTACAAGAGCTAAATTCAATGAATTAACAGCTGATCTAGTAGAAAGAACTGTAGAACCAGTTAGAAACGCTCTTAGAGATGCTAAAATGACTGCTAAAGACATTGACGAAGTATTATTGGTTGGTGGTTCTACTAGAACTCCAGCCGTTCAAGAAGCGGTTAAGAAAATCTTAGGTAAAGAACCAAACCGCTCTATCAACCCAGACGAAGTTGTAGCTATGGGTGCAGCTATTCAAGGTGGCGTATTACAAGGCGATGTAAAAGACGTATTACTACTTGACGTAACTCCACTTTCATTGGGTATTGAAACCTTAGGTGGTGTATTCACTAAATTAATTGACAGAAATACAACAATCCCAACATCAAAATCACAAGTTTTCTCAACTGCCGCAGATAATCAACCATCTGTTGATATTCATGTACTGCAAGGTGAAAGAACAATGGCTAAAGATAATAAAACTTTAGGTCACTTCCAACTTAATGACATTCCACCAGCACCAAGAGGAATTCCACAAATCGAAGTAAAATTTGATATTGATGCAAACGGTATTGTTAATGTTAGTGCTAAAAATGTCGCGACTGGAAAAGCAAACTCAATTACTATTCAATCAAGTTCATCACTTTCAGATGATGAAATCGATCGTTTAGTTAGAGAAGCTGAAGAAAACGCTGAAGCAGACAAATTAAAAAGAGAAGAAGCAGATCTTAGAAACGAAGCCGATCAAATGATTTTCATGACTAAGAAAGCTATTACAGATTTAGGTGAAAAAGTAACAGATTCAGAAAAGAAAGACGCTGAAGCAAAAATCAAAGCTGTTGAAGATGCCTTAAAAGGTGAAGATTTAGACGAAATCAAAACTGCAAAAGACAATCTTGAAAAATCAGCTCAAGCTTTATCAGAAAGAGTATATAAGGAATCACAAGCTGCACAAAACCAACAACAATCTCAAAGTGAACCTTCTAATGAGGAAGATGACAAAAAAGATGATGACGTTTTTGATGCAGATTATAAAGAAGTATAATATTAGGGTAAACAAGAACCTTAAGTCAGAGGTGGTTTAATGGAAAAAAGAGATTATT
>PGXI01000106.1 GCA_002839125.1 Tenericutes bacterium HGW-Tenericutes-5 | reverse complement strand
TAAGTCTGCATTATCTTTTTCAGTAAGAACGCCATTGCTGGCAACTAAAATTTCTTCCATTCCTTCTCGACGATCAGATTCATAATCATAATCATCTGTATCGTTAGTATCATCAGCGTCTTCGCCATCAATTACTTTGAAATAGAAGTTATCATAAGCGCTTTGAGAGATTTTACCTTCATTTAAAAGTTCAACCCACTGGCTTTCAATGTCATCTCTAACATTAACCCATTCAGAATAACTTAGACTTTCTCCATAGATATCATTGTAGTCTGCCACAATAGATGTTTCAGTTTCTAATTTATTAGTTTGATAATTGTCGCTAAATGTTAAGCCAACAAAAGCAAAGGCTGCTATAACTGTTCCGACAATAACGTAAGGAGTTCTTTTTCCTAACTTTGATGATGTTTTATCTGATAAACTACCAAACAAAGGAATTAATATCAGAGCTAATACATTATCAATCGCCATTACAACCCCAGACCAAGTTTGATTTAAACCAAATTTATCAATAAGAATTTTTGATATTACTGAGTCATAGGTTTGCCAAAATAAAGAGATTAGAAAGAAAGCCAATCCCACATAAAAAACTTTTTTGTAATTTAACTTCATTATTTTCACCTCAATAATTAAAACGTTAAAATAATTATATCATTTTAAAAGAGCGGTGTAATCACGATTTAAAAAAAAGAGAAGAAAAAAGCTTAGGATTAATTTCCTAAGCTTAATGTGAATAAAATTTACTAGCGATATATTTTAGTGCTAATTCATTATATTTAGTCGGTTGTAGTTCTAATTCGGTTATTATATTAAATCCCGAAACTACTCTAAAAAACAATATTTTTTTAATATAAAACATCAATAATATTCCAAGTAACAAGGCTATTCCCAAAACAACATAATTAATTATTTCTGAATATGGGTATGTTGGAATATTCAATAATCCTTGGTACAGACCATAGGCTAATATTAAAGAACCTATTAAGAAAACAAAGCCGATTAGTCTAACTAAGAACGAATTCTTTATATATTGTAAGTAATACTCAGTATTAGTTACAGACTTTAACTCAATTTCATTCATGCCTCTTTTTTTAATTTTTCGGTTGCTTGACATTGAATTGCCTTGAGTATAAATAATCAGTCTTTTGGTGGTAATCACTACTTGACAAAAATATCCTCGCCCTTTAAGTCTTGGAAACTCTTTATAGACCTCTTCATCATTGGATATCATAATATTTTTGTTTATATCGTTTTTCATACCTTTATCACCACCGATTATCTTAATTTTACTTTAATTTTTGCAAGTTTTCAACTAAGTATCATAACTTAAAGTGATTTGTTTACTATTTTTGTTAATTCTCCAAACAGCATTGGTACAAATCCTAATGCCATCGCGATTAGTAATTCAACGAATGTTAAACTTTCTAAACTAAATATTTCTGCAGTAAATGGGATATAAATTAAAGCTAATACTAATCCCACTGAAATAAATACAGAGTAGTTTAGGAAACGATTGCTTAATGGGTTAAATTGGAATAAAAACTTTGTTTCTGATCTTGCAGAAAAAGCTCTAAACAATTCTCCAAAAACAACTGTTAAAAACGCCATTGTAATAGCTTGAGTTACAGAAGCTCCAGGAATAACATCTAAACCTAGTTTAAAAGCAGCAAGACCCGCTAACATTAAACCAAAGCCTTGAATAACTACCTTAATCAAAGTTTCTTTGTTAAGAAGTTTTTCTTTAGTGTCGCGTGGTTTTTGATTCATGATATTTCCTTCAGCTTTTTCCATACCTAAAGCAAATGCAGGGAATGAATCTGTCATTAAGTTAATCCATAATAGATGAATTGCCATTAAAGGAAGTAACCCTCCAAAGAAAGAACTAAAAATCATTGAAACTAAAATAAGTAATATTTCACCGATATTACATGATACCAAGAATACTGTGAACTTACGAATGTTACTATATATTGTTCTTCCTTCTTCAACGGCAGCTACTATTGAAGTAAAGTTATCATCAGTTAGTATCATATTTGATGCTTCTTTAGATACTTCAGTGCCGGTTATTCCCATGGCTACACCAATTTCAGCTTGCTTTAAGGCTGGAGAGTCATTAACTCCATCACCTGTCATAGCAACAACTTCGCCATTCTTTTGTAAAACCTCGACAATCTTGATTTTATCTGATGGTGTACTTCTTGCGAAGACATCACATTTTAAAATCGCTTCTTCAAACTCTTCATCAGTCATATTTCTTGTATCTTCACCCGATAAAGCTAATCCGCCTTCATGTAGGATATTAAGTTCGGATGCAATTGCTTTAGCTGTTGTAAGGTGATCTCCGGTAATCATCATAACTCTAATACCGGCTTTATGACAAACTTCAATTGCGGCTTTTGCTTCTTCTCTTGGTGGATCAATCATAAATTGCATTCCAACGAAGGTGAGATCTTTTTCCATTGAATCAACGTCAACTTTTACACCATCAGCGGCTCTATAAGCGAATCCAAGTCCACGAAGGGCTTCACTTGCTTTTAGTTCGTATGCTGAGATGATATCTTTTTTATCTTTATCAGTGATTGCTCTTACTTTTCCATCAATTTGAATTGAAGAACAATAATCTAAAAGGATTTCGGTTGCACCTTTTACATAAGCAACAAGTTTTCCATCAACTTTATTGACTGTGGTCATTCTTTTTCTGCTAGAATCAAATGGAATTTCCTCAACTCGAGGATATTTTGCATAAGTCGCTTCTCGTTCTAATCCAGCTTTCCATGCGGAAGTAATTAAACACCCTTCTGTTGGATCTCCAAAGCATAACCATTTAGATTCTTTCGCAAGACGAGCATTATTACATAATAAACCAATTCTTAAAGTCATTTCTAAATCTGGGATATCGGTTGCCTTTACTTGAGTAGTTTCCAAAGAGATTTTACCTTCTGGATCATATCCAGAACCAGATATTGAATATATTTTACCACCTGCCCACACAGAACGGACAGTCATTTCGTTTTTAGTTAAAGTTCCAGTTTTATCAGAACAAATTACAGTTGTACATCCAAGGGTTTCAACTGAGTGAAGTTTCTTTATGATAGCATTCTTTTTTGACATAGAAGTAACACCAATTGCTAAACAAGTGGTAACAACTGCTGGAAGTCCTTCAGGAATGGCAGCAACCGCTAATGCGACACCTGCAACTAATGCTTCAAAGAAAGATAAGGGTTCTCTTCCCAAAATTGGGAGCATATATATAACCGCGACGATGGCACAAACAGCTAAAATGACTTTACCTAACCATGCACCAAATTCCTCCAAACTTTCTTGTAATGGAGTCATTTTTTCTTCAGCTTCAGAAATCATCGTTGCGATTTTACCGACCTCAGTTTCCATACCAGTTGCGGTGGTAATGACTTTACCTCTTCCATATGTTATTAATGTTGAGGAGAAGACCATGTTTTTCATTTCAGCGAGAGGGCATTCAGGATCTGCTATTGTTTTATTATGTTTGGTTAATGGGACACTTTCTCCAGTGAGCGCTGCTTCTTCGGCTTTAAAATTCGATTCTTCAAATATTCGTCCGTCTGCTGGGACTTTATCCCCTTCATTTAAGATGAGGATATCACCTGGCACGATTTCTCTTGCTTTGATTTTAATTTCTTTTCCATCCGCATATATGGCTATCATTTTTGTAAATGCTGTTGCATTTCCAGTCACATCACCATTAGATCCATGCCATCCACCCGTGAAGATTTCTTTGTTTGTATTTTTCTCTGTTCCAATATACTTAACTGTATATGGTCCAACCCAATCTGTACACGATTCGATAGCAATTTGATTTTCTACACCAACTAATTCAATTTTTTTAATAGAAAAAATATCATTGATTCCACATTGACCAAATGACAAAGATAATGTAAAGTTACTCAAGTCAGCTTCAACATTCAAATCATCTTTATAGCTATAGTTAAGCTTACTTCTTTTAATTTTACTCTCTTCTACAAATAACTCACTGGGTACCATATTAGTATGTTCAACTTCATTATTTGTATTTATTTGGCTACTTTCAATCTTACTTATTTCCATTTCTGTTTTATTTTGCTTAACCTCATTATAAATTGTCCTCAAACTGACAAAAGAAGTTGAAATTGTCAATATAATTATAATAAAAAAAACTTTCATTTTCATTTTTTGTAATTCCTTTCAATTATATAGGCATTTATGAGAAAACAAAAAATATTACTGCTCACAA
>PGXI01000105.1 GCA_002839125.1 Tenericutes bacterium HGW-Tenericutes-5 | reverse complement strand
AAGATTCAAAAGGTGGTAAGATTACTTACCGCGTAGACAAATTTGGTAACATCTTAGTTGTTTTTGGAAAGGTTTCTTTTGAAACTTCAAAACTTGTAGATAATTATAATACAATTTTAGAAGCTATCAGAAAAGCAAGACCTTCAACAGTTAAGGGTGTATACATGAAAAACGTCAGCGTTTCATCAACAATGGGACCTGGTGTAAAAGTTGAAGTTGTAAAAAATAAATAACTTTATCGAAGACAGTAGGAGCTTTTGTTAGCTTAATATCCTACCGAGATTAAGACTAATAAATAAAGATTATTTATTCCTCTTTTTCTCGAAAAGAAAAAGAGGTTTTCTATTTAAAAGACATAAGGAGGTCTAAAATGGCTAATCAGAACATTATTAACTTCAAACAAGAAGAAGTTAAAAAGATCGCTGAAAAAATGTCTCGTGCAAAATCAATAGTTGTCGCAGAATACCAAGGTTTGACAGTTGAAAAAACTGAAGAATTACGTGGGTTACTACGTAATGCTGGTTGTGAAATTGTTGTTATTAAAAATAACATTTCAAAAAGAGCAGCTCAAGAAACAGGTTATGACAGCTTAACTCAAGATTTAAACGGTCCAAACGGAGTTGTGTTTGCGTACGAAGACTCTATCGCAGCAGCAAAGGTATTATATACTTTTGCAAAGAAAAACAAGAAAATCGTTATCAAGTCAGGTGTTGTTGATGGCGACTTCTACAATCAAGATCAAATCAAAGAAATTTCACAATTACCACCAAGAGAAACATTGCTTGCAATGTTAGCTACACAATTATTAGCACCACTAAGAGAATTAGCAGTCGGATTAGACATGCTAACAAAAACAGAAGAAACTGTAGAAAGTAACTAATTAGGAGGAAATTAAAATGGCAAAATTAAACGCTAAAGATTTTATCGAAGCATTAAAGGAAATGAATATTTTAGAAATTAAAGCTCTTATCGATGCAATGAAAGAAGAATTCGGTATCGATCCAACAGCAGTAGCAGCTGGTCCAGCTGTTGCAGCAGCTGAAGAAGCTGTAGATGAAGGTCCAAAAGAAGTTAACATTATGTTAATGGATTCAGGCGAATCAAAAGTTAAGGTTATCAAAGTTATCAGAGAATTAACTGGCCTAGGATTAATCGAAGCTAAAAAATTAGTAGACTCAGCACCAGTAGCTGTTAAAGAAAAAGTTAAAGAAAACGAAGCTAAAGAAATAGCTGATAAATTAGTTGAAGCTGGAGCAAAAGTAGAATTAAAGTAATTGCTTTAAAGTAAGGACGTATAAACCTGAGAATATCTCAGGTTTTTAGTCTTTTAGTAGGAGAACAGTTATGTCACATTATTTTACTAAAGAAAATGACACTTTAAAATCAAATGAAAAGTTAATTCTTGTTAAAATCAATGACAAGTCTTTTTCGTTCTTAACGGATCATGGAGTTTTTTCAAAACAAGGTTTGGACTTTGGTTCAAGATTGTTGATTGAATCGATTCTTGAGTATGAAGGAAAAAAAGTTTTGGATGTAGGTTGTGGATATGGACCTTTAGGAATAATTTTCAAAAGTTTTAATCCGAGTTCTGATGTTTCAATGATTGATGTTAATGACAGAGCGATAAAACTATCGCAGAAAAACGCAACTAAAAATAAAGCTGATGTCAACGTTTTCTATAGTGATGGATTTAGCGAAATTAAAGAAGAGTATGATTTGATCTTTACTAACCCTCCAATTAGGGCTGGTAAAGATGTGATTTATGCATTTTTTCACGGAGCGGAAAATCATCTAAAAGCTGAAGGCATGTTTTTCTTCGTAATGAACAAAAAACACGGAGCTCCATCGGCGATAAAGAAATGCGAAGAGATTTTTTCTTCTGTAGAAGTGATTAACAAAAAAAGTGGTTATTATATAATTAAATGCATTAAATAATTGACTGGCTTGTTCAATTGTGATAAAATATTAAAATGCGATAGAATGCGCATTTTTGCATTTTCATATGTTTTCATTAAAAAAACATATCCAAAATCTAGTTTATGAGGTGATTGTGTGAATTACAAAACCGTCAAATACGGTAAGACCAGAGAAAGAAGAAATTATTCCCGAGTCAAATCCAATGTCGAATTACCAAACTTAATTGAGGTGCAAACAGAATCTTTTGAATGGTTTATGCAAACCGGACTACAAGAATTGTTTGCGGATATTTCCCCAATTACCAACTTTAATGGTGATGTGGAATTATACTTTGGAGATTTTGAATTTGAGCCACCTAAATATAGTGTTAATGAGTGTAAAGAAAAAGATCTTAATTATTCAAGAGCACTTAAAGTAAGTGTCAGATTGAAAAATAAAGATATTATTGATCCTAAAACTGGAGAAGTTCTTTCAAACGATAACATCGTTGAAAACAAAATATTCATGGGAGATATCCCAATGATGACTCCTGTTGGAACATTCATCATCAATGGTTCTGAAAGAGTAATCGTATCGCAGATCGTTAGATCTTCAGGCGTTTTCTTTTCAGAAGAAGTTGATAAAAAAACATTACATCACAAATATTTAGGCCAAGTTATTCCTACAAGAGGGGCTTGGTTAGAATATGAAATGGGTTCGAAAGATATCCTATATGCAAAAATAGATAGATCAAAGAAAATATTATTATCAACGATGATTAAAGCTTTAGGGTTTTCAACCAAGAAGCAAATTGTTGATATTTTTGGCGAACATGAACTGCTAGACAACACTTTTGAAAAAGACTTAACTCAAAACGCTGAAGAAGCAATGAAGGAAGTTTACGCAAAAATCAGACAAGGAGAAACGGCGACCATTGAAGGTGCTAGAGAATTCTTCGTGTCTCGACTTTTTGATGAAAAGCGTTATGATTTAGCTGATGTTGGCCGTTTTAAAGTTAATCAAAAACTAGACGTGGTAAATCGCGTCAAATCGTTGCTTGACAAAGATATGATTGTTAAGTTAAGCAAGGATTTAATCAATCCTGAAACTGGTGAAGTTGTAATTAGCAAATCAACAAAATTAGACTATAGTAGTTTGGAATTGATTAGTCAAAATAGACTAGCCTTATTGCAAAAAATTGTATTTGATAAAGATTTAGAAAAAGAACTTAAACAAATTATCGATCGTGAAAGCCGTAATGAATTAGCTCCTGATACAGAAGATGAATCATTCGTTCAAAACATCGTTAGAAATACATTTGTTGAAATACTGAACGTTGATGTTAAGGATGATTCAGGCGAAACGCAAAGAATTAGATTAATCGGTAACAATTCAGCTGAAGTCGCTTTACATATTACGACTTCTGATATATTAGCGAGTATCTCATATTACTTGAATCTATTTAATGGTGTTGGTAACTTAGATGATATCGACCATTTAGGTAATAGAAGACTAAGATTAATCGGAGAACTTCTTAAAAATCAATTCCGTATTGGTTTAGCTAAAATGGAGAAAAATGTTAAGGATAGAATGTCAACTAAAGATCCAAAGACAATCACTCCACAAAACTTAATTAATATTAGGCCGCTTACTTCTTCAATTAAAGAATTCTTTGGAAGCAGTCAGTTGTCACAATTTATGCAACAAACAAATCCGCTAGATGAATTAACTCACAAAAGAAGAATCTCTGCTCTTGGGCCAGGTGGTCTTACAAGAGATAGAGCTGGATTTGAAGTTCGTGACGTTCATCAAAGTCACTACGGAAGAATCTGTCCAATTGAAACTCCAGAAGGTCAAAACATTGGGTTAATTAACTCTTTAGCTTGTTATGTAAAAGTAAATAAATATGGATTTATTGAAACTCCTTATTTAAAAATAGATAAGAAGAAAAGTCGAGTAACTGATGAGATTCATTATTTAACGGCTGATCAAGAACGTGATTTTATCATTGCTCAAGCAAACGTTAAACTAAATGATGACATGACGATTAAAGAAGATCGTGTTGTTGCTAGACAAAATGGGGAAACAAGAATTTTTGATAAACACCGTTGCGATTTCATGGACGTTTCTCCTAAGCAAATTGTTTCCGTTTCTACCGCATCAATTCCTTTCTTAGAACATGATGATGCTAACCGTGCATTGATGGGTGCAAACATGCAACGTCAAGCAATTCCATTATTAAACCCTGAAGCACCATTCGTTGGTACAGGGATTGAATATAAAGTAGCTCATGACTCAGGAACTAGCGTTATCGCTATGAATGACGGAGTTGTTGAATATGTTGATGGAAAAGAAA
>PGXI01000104.1 GCA_002839125.1 Tenericutes bacterium HGW-Tenericutes-5 | reverse complement strand
CCATTGACTCTCCATAAGTCCCGAGAAATATGTCTGTACCAAACTCATTATAAATCTCTGTAATAATATCGTATAAATCATATTTTTCAAAATAACCTAAAGTTGTATTATTTCCACCGCTAGCTCCATGAAATCTTTGATCGTAAATTACAACGTTAAAACCTTCTTCAAACATCATTTTTGCATACTTAACTGAACCATAGTGAGTATAAGTATGCCCATGAGCGATAACGACAAACTTATTTGTCTTTTCTTTTTGTAAGAAATAATACATTGCAATATCATAATTATATCTAGATTTAAAAGTAGTTGTTTTAGCCATTAATTCATCATGGAATGTGATAAGGTCAGGATCTTTATCTTTCTCAATTTCTCTTGTTTTATCCAAACTCTTCTTAATTGGTATAACAATACTAAAAGCAATTTGCATAAATACAAACATAATTATTAAAAATATAAAAACTGCAACTATTGCATACCACATAACTAACTCACTCGCTTTTTTATAGATTTTGAAGCTCTGGTTTTCTCTTAGGTTTTACTTTTAATCGATTGATTTTTACTTCATCTAAATGTTTGATAAAGAATAATAAAGCTAGTATTAAAACCAACCCTTTAAGTATTGATGAAATATTTATTGTCCACCAAATGCCTCTTTCGAACATACTTACTGTTAAATATATTACTAAAGGAACTCTTATAAAGTTACCAACAATACCGACCACAGAAGGAATATATGATTTACCGATGCCATTAAAGAAGCCGGCTCCGATACTTTCTAATATCATGAATATTTGACTGGCACTTATAATTTGGAGATAAACAATTCCGTGAGCCACGGTTTCATCATCACTAATAAAAATTCTTAACAAAGTTTCTGGGATAAAAAGGAGTAATAAAGATATGATCAAAGCATAAGGCACAAGAATATAACTTATGCTTAAGATACCTTTTTTGATTCTTACATTCTCCTTAGCGCCGAAGTTTTGTCCTATAAATACAGTTATCGCTGATTGGAAACCACTAGCAATCATCCAGGTTAACTGTTCAATTTGAACACCAATCCTTTGAGCAGCTACAACATTTGGTCCAAACTCAAAAACTTTACGAGCGAGGAAAATTGAAATAGCAGTAAAAATCATTGATTGAATACCTACCGGTAATCCAATAGACATAATCTGCTTTATAGCACCTAAATTTATGTTTTTTAAGTGAAAAACTTTTAAATTCGGATTATGTTTCTTATAGATAATAAAGAAAATAATTAAAGTAACGATCTGAGCGCTTACTGTAGCTATCGCAGCCCCTTGAATTCCTAATCTAAATACCAATATCAAAATCGGGTCAAGAATCATGTTAAAAACAAAACCAACAGCTAAAATCTTAAGATTTATTCTTGTTTGTCCCAATCCTTCATTAATAGCTATAAATCCATTCACAATAAACTGAATGAAAATCAATCCGCCAATTATTGGAATATACATTAATGCATATTCGATAATTTGTGGCGTTTCGATGTTGAATATTGAGAGAAAATCATTTTTAAAAACTAGAATTAGAACTGATAATAAAATACCAAAAACTGCTTGTAACATTAAACCGTTTGTCGCAAACACGTTTATGTTATGTGTTTCTTTTTTACCTACTGCATGTGATACTTTGACACTAGTTCCAATCTTAGCTATTAAGATAAAACCAAATGCAAACCAAGTTATGTATGAAACTGTACCGACAGCCGCAACTGCATTCGTTTCAACCATACCGATTTCATCAACCCTACCAATCCAAAAAATATCGGTAAGATTATATGCGATTTGAGAAAGGGTTGTCAATAGAATTGGAAATGCTAAAATAAGCAATTTCTTTA
This sequence comes from Tenericutes bacterium HGW-Tenericutes-5, assembly GCA_002839125.1. GTDB lineage: Bacteria > Bacillota_I > Bacilli_A > Izemoplasmatales > Hujiaoplasmataceae > UBA2289. The sequence goes on along the minus strand of PGXI01000104.1, from coordinate 2,406 downwards.
GTATCGGCCCTTCAGTAACATTGAATACCCTATTCATATAAATTCCTCTCGCTTAGAAAAGAACCTCATTAAAAGGTTCTTAAAATTATTATTTTTCGATAAAATATGTAGCTTCCATATCAGCAGTTGATAATGCAAATGCTAGTGGGAACCTCGCAAATGCTTCGCCGACATTTCTAACGTTTTCCGTATCGGAAAATCCCATGTGATATCTTATTGCAAACGCTTCATCTCTTGTAAGTCTCATAAAGCCAGAAATGATATATACTGACTTCTCACCATGACCATAAGGTAACTCGTCATGGAAATCATAACTTGGAACTTGAACCCATTTACCAGACTCATCTTTAACATTTCTCATTGATTTTTTATAAACATTTATTTTGCATAAATCATGCAAAAGCGCCACAATAGCTATAGTTTCATCACTAAACTCTAAACCATAGAGTTCTTTAACTCTTGGTCTTTCTAGATAAGCTTTAAGACACTCATATACATTAATAGAATGTTCTACGAGTCCACTTTCCTTAGATAAGTGAAATCTTGTGGAACATGGAGCATCAAAAAAATCACTCTTACTAGATAGAAGAAACTCTAACAAATCATTAGCTCCTTCTCTTTTGATATGCTTCTTAAAAAGACTAATAAATTCATCTTTTTTTGTCATAATATCTTACCATATACTGCAACACCATCAACATCATATTCTTTGTTTTGATAAGTTACACTAACTTTAACACTAACTAATTCAATAACCTTATACAGCGTTTCATCACTTAAGTCTTTAATGATATTATCAACTTTAATATCATTTTCACTCATCGTTCCATAAAAGACGAAAATATCGTCTTCTAAATATCTTTTCGCATGTCTTGGTAATAGTTCATTAAGAACAGAAGATTTTTCTTTACTATCCATTATTACAAACTTATATGGATTTTCTAAGTTAAATCTTTTTCTTAGTGAATCATTTAAAAAATTTTGTTCAATCGAGTTTCTTGTAGAGTTAAATGTTTCTTGAGCTTTTGTTGCGATACTAATGCCGATCTTCTTTAACTTATCAACTATATTTTGAGAACTCTTCATTTTCACACCTCTTTAAAATAAACCGATTATTTTTTCGTTAATCAAATCCATATTTTCATATGCACCATGTTTCGGTAACCCTGGCATTGTCATAACTGCTCCAGTTAAAGCTACAATAAAGCCAGCTCCAACAGAAGGTTTAAATTCTCTTACAGTAATCTTGAAATTCTTTGGTCTACCTTTAATATTAGCGTCATCTGATAAAGATAATGGAGTTTTAGCCATACATATTGCTAAATTATCCCAACCTAATTTATTAAATTGATTGATTTGTTCTTCTGCTTTTTCTGTATACTCAACGCCATCAGCGCCGTAAATATCTTTAGCTATTTTTGAAATCTTATCTTTTATACTTAAATCTAACTCATATAAAGGATGGTTCTTATTAACTTTAACCGCCTTCCCGACAACTTTTCTTGCTAAGTCCAATCCACCAACACTGCCTTTAGTAAAGACTTCAGAAAGAGAAATTTCGTGATTGTTTTCTTTTGCCCAATTCATAATCGCATTTATTTCTTGATCCGTATCGGTATAAAATTTATTTAAGGCTACTACATATGGAACCTTATAGTTTTGGACGCTTTCGATATGTTTCTCAAGATTTGCTAGTCCTTTTATAACTGCTTCCACATTCTCATTATTCATTTCTGCTTCACTTACGCCACCATGAATTTTAATAGCTCTAATGGAAACAACAATTACAACAGCACTTGGCATATTATCCATCGCTCTCATTTTGATGTCCATGAATTTTTCCATACCTAAATCCGCACCAAAACCGGCTTCAGTAACCACAAAATCCGCAGCTCTAGAAGCAAAATCAGTAGCGATGATTGAATTACACCCATGAGCAATATTAGCGAATGGCCCACCGTGGATTAATGCCGGTGTTCCTTCAAGTGTTTGAACAATATTAGGTTTAATCGCTTCTTTTAAAAGCATCGCAACTGCGCCTGTCACTTTTAAATCACCAACAGTTACTGGATTATCTGAATTATCATAGGCTACAACCATACTTGATATTCTCTTCTTCAGGTCTTCAATATCACTAGCCAAACATAAAACCGCCATAACTTCTGAAGCAACACTGATATCAAAAGCATCAAATCTTGGTGTTTCTTTTTTCATTGATAAACCAACTTGTATCTTCCTTAAAGATCTATCATTCATATCCATAGCTCTTTTCCAAATAATCTTTTCGGGATTAATGTTAAGTTGATTGCCATGGAATAAGTGATTATCAATTACAGCACTAATTAAATTGTTAGCTGCAGTAATTGCATGAATATCACCAGTGAAATGAAGATTGATATCTTCCAT
>PGXI01000103.1 GCA_002839125.1 Tenericutes bacterium HGW-Tenericutes-5 | reverse complement strand
AATGTTAGCTTTAATCGCCCCTTTAAGAATATCCGCTGATGGTCTTTGAGTAGCTAAAAGCACATGGATCCCTACAGCTCTTGACTTTTGGGTTAACTTTAGAATACTTTCTTCAATCTCTGCACCACCGCTAAGTAATAAATCAGATGCTTCTTCGACGATAACAACAATTCTTGGCATTTTTATAAAGTTCGGCGCATCACTTCTTCTTGTATAATAATCGACGACATTAACCGCTTTGAAACGTTTAAGAATGTCATAACGGCTTTCCATTTCTTTGATTATCCATTTCAAGGCTTCATTAGCTACATTGGTTTCATCAATAATCGGAGTTACCAAATGTGGCAAATCTGCGAATTGTTGCAAGTCAACTTTCTTAGGGTCGATCAACATTAGTTTAACTTCATCTGGTTTGTTTCTTGTGATCAAAGAAACAATAATTGATGCTATACAGACTGATTTCCCTGATTGGGTTGATCCAGCAACCAATCCGTGAGGCATTGATTCGATGGACGTGTAAACTGGTAATGCATCGATATCTAAACCAATTGCTAATAGCAATGGGTCATTAGATTTTAAGAATTTTGGATTATCGACTACATCACCAAAGAATACAGATTCTCTAACTCTATTTGGAACTTCAATACCTACTGTATTTTTACCAGGTATTGGGGCTTCAATTCTGATTGAAAAAGCAGATAAACTCATTTGAATATTATCTGAGATTGATGTGATTTTTTTTGTAGGAACTCCTGACGCAAGCGATACTTCGTATCTTGTTACAGTTGGCCCCATTGTATAATTAGTTACTGTTCCTTCAATTCCAAAACTCAACATAGTTTCATTGATGACATCTATGTTTTCTTTAACCCATGAAGGTTCAATATCGGTCCTATTTTCATTTTTCTTGAATAAACTTATCGGTGGCAAAACATAGTCTTTTAAAATTCGATGTTCATTTTCAAATGTTGGAGCGATATGTGGTTTCGGTTGATTTTCTTTTTCTGGTTTGTATTCCTCATAAACAAAATCATCCGCAAAACCAATTTCCGGAGTATCTTCCACTACTTCATCACTTTTAAAAATTATATCATCAGCAGATTCTTCTTCGGCTGCTTGATGAGTATCTTCTACATCATTATTTTTATCATTGAATAAAAGATCATTTAACACTTCATCGTCAGGACTAATTTTAGGTTCTTCCTTCGGTGCAGATGCCTTTTCAAAGAACTCATCTACAGGCACAGTCTCTATTGTTCTGTGTTCATCCATTATTTCGTTTGATGTGTTTTTAGGTTCAACCGGTCTTTTTGAATGTAAATCTTCTGGAGTTAAACCTTCTTCTGTAAAAGCCTTTTTATGAGTTGTATTATCAATGCTTACAAATTCATAATATGAACTCCCAAAACGTTTTTGCGCTTCTTCTTTTGTTAAGCGTTTCTGCTTCCTAAATATATCATACTTCTTGTCAATATCTCCAGTTCCGGTACGATCATTTGGTATGTGTACTTCATGTTTGTTTTCAATTCCATATGGAGAAATGAAAGTATTACTCATATTTTTTTTATCTTCAATTGTTCTAATTTCCGGGATGAAAAACGGACGATTGTCCTTGGTTCTTGATGTTTTTGGAATGATTCTTTCCGGTTTGTTCTTTTTACTGAACCACATGTTATTCCTCCTCGGTTTCTATTAATTCATCAAAAGCTTCTTCAGCTTCAGTTACTTCTGTTTCAGAATGTCTAAATAAACTCTTGCTGTAAACATTGTTTGTTTCTTCACCAACAATTGCAATTATAAATTTACAGACTTCTTTTGTTACTAAAACCGTTGAAGGTTTAATTGCCAAACGTCTAAACCAATATATTGGATTAGCGTAGTTTAATACTGCTTTACCAACTGTCAAAATCTTTGATATTTTTAACTTTCTATTTAATTTCATTAATTTTGAATTATCGATAGCTTTTTTCTTATTTAATATATCAATTATTGTTGATATTTTATAACTTTTGAAATGTTTTAAAATTTTCCCATTAACCAATTTTTCGATTCTTTTTGTAATATAGTAATTTAACTCCAAAAGTTCTTCAATTGATATTTCAAACTTCGGATATTTCGCTTTAGGATAATAATATTTAGCAATTTCTTCAGTAAGTTCCAAACTCAATTCCATAGCTACTCTAAAATAAGCATTATCTGTCAATTTTACAGTCTCTACAAGTTGAGCTTGTTTAGCTTCGATCATTTTAAGAATTTCTTGTTTTTCTATCATTACAGGTAAAGCGGTTAGCCTTTTCCTTTGTTTTCTCCTTGAACTGCTTGTCATAAGGAATGTAATAAACAATCCTAACATAATAAATCCTGTTATAACACCTAACAAAAAATTGGTTACGTCACCAAAGGAGATAGCTAAAAAAGATGAAATTTGTGAATGTAACATTGCTATTTTTGCCATTAATTTAGTCTCCTTTATTAAATAAATTATATCTTAAATTTCAATAATAATCAATCTATATAATCAATTGCATAAATATAATAGGTATGAGATAATTAAACTATAATGCATGAAAGTTTAAGGAGAAAACATATCGATGAATAAATATTTAATCGCTTTAGATTTAGACGGTACTATTCTTTATGACTTTGATTCACTCTCTGAAACACTATGTGATTTCATGAAAGAAGTTCAAAAACAAGGTCATAAAATTGTAATCGCAACTGGAAGACCATACAGAAGTTCAAAATTTGTCTATGATCGATTTGAACTTGATACACCAATAATCAATTACAACGGCGGCTTGATTACTCACCCAAAAAATCCAGATTTCAAGCGTGTAAATTATACCGTTGATAAAAATATTATTATTGATATTTGCGATAATAATCATGACCATATTAGAAACGCTTTTTGCGAAGTGAGAGATTCAATCTATGTTGAATGGGAAGAAAAAGAAATTGAACCGCTTCTTCACGTAAAAGGCGCAACTAAAATTCTTTTCGGAGAGTTCAAAGATATTTTGGATAAAGATCCAAATGGTGCAATTATCATTGGAAAACAAGGTCGTGGAAAACTAATAAAAGAATATATTGACAAAACTTATTCTAATAAAGTATTATCGCGAATCTGGGATTTATCCGGTGAGTACGATTCAATAATCGAAGTCTTTACCCCTGAATCTAATAAGGGTCAAGCCTTAGCTTATGTAGCTGAACATCTAGGATTTGATCAAAGCCAAACTATTGCAATAGGCGATGGACACAATGATATTGAAATGCTTGAGTATGCTTCTTTAGGAGTGGCGGTAAGAAATGCTCATCCGGAGTTAATAAAAGTCGCCGATGTGGTTTTAGATAACACATCAAAAGATGGTGCAGTATACCGTTTTCTATCCGATTTCTTGACTATAAAGAAATAATAAAGGCTAAATTTAGCCTTTATTTTTTATTTTTTCTTCTATCTGCTCGACTTTGTCGTGGTTGAAAATTACCTGTAGCGATATTATTGGACATGTTTTCCATGTTGCTTGGATTCATTCCTGCCATTCTGCGCATCAACTTTGATTGTTTTTCTAACATCGATATTAAACGATTAACTTCCGTTGTTGACCTACCAGAACCTCTTGCTATACGATTTCTTCTTGAAGATGATTTATTAAGTAAATCCGGATCTTTTCTTTCTTCTTTTGTCATTGAAGAAATAATCGCTTCAATGAAAACCAATTGCTTATCGTCGACTTTATCCATGTCAGCTAATTGTCCCATACCCGGAAGCATTTTTAAAATCCCTGAGAATTTACCCATTCTCTTAATCATTTTCATCTGCTTAAGTAAATCATTATAATTGAAGTTGCCACTCATCATCTTTTCCATCATGTTCATGGCTTCTGTTTCGTCTATTTCTTCTGTAGCTTTTTCAATTAAACTTAGTACATCACCCATACCAAGAATTCTTGAAGCCATTCTTTCTGGATGAAAGACTTCTATTTCTTGAAGTTTTTCTCCCGTACCTGCAAATTTAATTGGAACTCCAGTTACTTTTCTAATTGATAATGCTGCTCCACCACGAGTGTCGCCATCTAACTTAGTTAAAATACAACCAGTTATATCTAAAGCTTCATTAAATGTTTGAGCAACATTTACAGCATCTTGACCAGTCATAGCGTCAACTGTTAGTAAAATTTCTTGAGGCTTGGTAATCTTAGCGATGGTTTTAATTTCATCCATCATTTGATTATCAATGTGCAAACGACCAGCAGTATCGATAATGACTAAGTTAAATTCATTCTTTCTTGCATATTCTAATGCTTCTTTGACGATTTTTGTTGGGTCAGTTTTACCCATTTCAAAAACTTC
>PGXI01000102.1 GCA_002839125.1 Tenericutes bacterium HGW-Tenericutes-5 | reverse complement strand
CCAAAGAAGAAATTCAAGAGCTATTGACTTTAGCAGCCAAATTAAAAGCAAAGAAAAGAGCAGGACTAGAATGCTTACCTTTGAGAGGCAAAAATGTTGTATTGTTATTTGAAAAAGATTCAACAAGAACAAGATGCGCTTTTCAAGTGGGAGCAAACGATTTAGGAATGAATGTTACTTATTTAGGGCCAACCGGTTCACAAATGGGTAAAAAAGAAAGTATTAAAGATACCGCTAGAGTATTAGGTAGAATGTATGATGGCATCGAATATCGTGGTTACAAACAAGAAACAGTAGAGATTTTAGCAGAGTATTCAGGAGTTCCTGTTTGGAATGGTTTGACAGACAAATACCATCCTACTCAAATTTTAGCGGACTTTTTAACAATAATTGAAAAGTTTGGTCATTTAGAAGGAATCAACTTTACTTATTATGGTGATGCAAGAAATAATATGGGTAATTCTTTAATGATTGGTGCAGCTATCATGGGTATGAACTTCACTGCTTGTGCACCTAGTGATTTATGGCCTAATCCAGAGTTGATCGAAAAATGTTATGAGTTGGCGCAAAAATCAGGTGCTAAATTAAATTTCACCGAAGACGTATCCGAAGGCGCGAAAAACGCTGATGTTATTTATACTGATGTATGGGTATCAATGGGAGAACCAGATTCAGTATGGAAAGAACGAATTGAAAAGTTATCACCTTACCAAGTCAACAAAGAAGTTATGAAACAAGCAAATGAAACTGCAATTTTTATGCACTGCTTACCGGCGTTCCATAACCGTGAAACTTTAGTTGGCGAAGATATTTTCCAAAAGTTTGGAATGGATGCATTAGAAGTTACAGAAGATGTTTTTGAATCACCGCAATCAGTAGTTTTTGATGAGGCTGAGAATAGATTACATACAATTAAAGCTGTTATGTATGCTTCTCTTAAGGAGGAAAAATGAGAAAGATAGTTGTTGCGTTAGGTGGAAATGCTTTAGGACATACTCCAGCTGATCAAATTGAACAAGTTAAACAAGCTGTTAAACCAATTGTTGGACTTGTGGAACAAGGAAATGAAGTTATATTAGCTCATGGAAATGGTCCGCAAGTTGGTATGATAAATCTTGCTTTTGAAACAAGCAATAATGTTTCTGATAAAAATCCTGATATGCCTTTTCCTGAATGTGGTGCAATGTCACAGGGATATATTGGCTATCATTTACAAAATGCTCTATTAACTGAACTTAAGAACAAAGGGCTAAAACAACAAGTAGCAACCGTTGTTACTCAAGTTGAAGTTGATGAAAATGATAAAGCTTTTGAACATCCAACTAAACCTATTGGAAAGTTTTATGATTTAGAAACTGCAGAAAAGTTTACTAAAGAAAAAGGGTATATTATGGTTGAGGACGCTTCTAGAGGATATCGTAGAGTGGTAGCAAGCCCAAAACCAGTTAATATTGTTGAACTAGATATAATTAAAACCTTAATTAAGGCTGGTCACCTAGTTATTACAGTTGGTGGCGGTGGAATACCTGTTATAAAAAAGGGTAATGAGTTTGTTGGTGTAGCAGCTGTTATCGATAAAGATTTCGCTAGTGCTAAATTGGCAGATTTATTAGATGTTGATATGTTAGTTATTCTAACTGCTGTAAACAAAGTTAAAATTAACTTCAATACACCAGAAGAAAAAGACTTAGATCATATAACTATAGCGGAAATGGATGAACTTATTGCCGCAGGACATTTCCTAAAAGGCTCAATGTTACCAAAGATTGAAGCTGCTAAAGCCTTTGTTAGCGGTAAAAAACATCGTACTGCTATTATTGCTTCTTTGGAAGAAGCTAAAGAAGCTTTATTAGGTCACACTGGAACAAGGATTACAAACTAATGGAAAGAGATAAAGTCAAAGTAGTCATTTGGGGATTTGGAGCTATGGGCTCTGGAATGGCTAAAATGATATTGAGTAAAAAAGGTTTTGATATTGTCGGTGTTTGTGATTTATATGATAAGATTGTTGGAAAAAGTATTTTCGACCATTTGAATGTTGAAAATCCTTATAATCATGATGTTGTTATAAGCAATGATATTGATTCTATTTTAAATAATAATCAAGTTGATATCGTTCTTTTAGCTACCGATTCTTATACCGCTTCTGCTTTTCCTAAATTGAAAAAGATTATTGAACATGGTGTAAATGTAATATCTACTGCTGAAGAGATGTCTTATCCAAAAGCTAATCAACCAAAACTATCAGAAGAATTAGACATCCTAGCAAAACAACACGGCGTTACAGTTTTAGGTACAGGAGTTAATCCGGGAATGATGATGGATTTACTGGCAATTTGCATTGGTGGTGTTGTTGAAGATATCAAAGAATTTGAAATATCTAGAATCAATTCACTTTCTCCATTTGGTAAAACCGTTATGGAAGAACAAGGTGTTGGTTTAACTTTAAAAGAATTCACGGAAAGACAAGCAAAAAATGAAATCGCCGGTCATGTTGGCTTCAAAGAATCCGCTTATATGATTGCTGAAGCACTTGGTTTAGAAGTTGTCGAGTTTAAGCAAGACATGAAACCAATAGTAACTGAGTTTGATCGTAAAAGTCCTCATGGTTTTGCTAAAGCAGGAGATGTTTGCGGCGTTGAAATGAGTGCTTATGCTATTTTAGACAATGGTATTAAAATTAAGCTTTATCACCCACAACAAATCGAACCTGAAATGGCTGGAGTTAGCACTGGAGATTACATAAAAATTTTGGGGAAACCAGAAATTAACTTAAGCAATTCTCCGGAAGTTGAAGGTGGAATCGGTACAATTGCAATTTGTGTCAATATGATTCCGCATGTTATAAATGCAAAACCTGGTTTGGTAACAATGATTGACCTTCCAGTACCTCGTAGTATTATGGGAGACGTAAGAAACTTGATTAGAAAGGACTGATTTACTTGATAAAAAAAGGTAGTTGGGTACAAATCAAGAAAATTATCCTTAATCCCGAACAAAGAGCTAATAATTTGCCAGAAGCGACCAAAAAGGTTCCGCTTCTTCTTTGGGTTAAGGGAACTTTATTAACTGATGCTGAAATTGGCGATGTAGTTGAGATAAAAACTATAACCGGCAGAATTGAAGCTGGTGAGCTAATTGAAGTCAATCCAAGTTATTTACATAACTACGGAAAATACATGCCTGAAATTCAAGAGATTGACAGAATCGTAAAATCAACTCTTTTTGGAGATGATTATTATGAATAACTCTTATGAAAGTGTAATGGCTCGCAAGAATGAAATCATGCGTAAGTCAGTTGGTATTGATTTCAGCACTTATGAAAAAGACTATTTAAGTTTTGATTATGAAGGACTTTTAAGTGAAGGTGGTTTTACACTAGAAACGATAAAAGCTATTCAAAAAGATAATGGCGTTGGTAATACTCCTTTAAAAGAATGTAAAAATATTACCAATTTGGTTAGAAAAGTTGCTAAACCAGGATTTGGAGCGAGAATCTTTATTAAAGATGAGGCTTTAAATGACTCTGGAAGCTTTAAAGCAAGAAGAGCTAGTATTTCTTGCTACCAAGCAAAAAAGATGGGATTTAAAGGCGTTATTGCAGCTACAAGCGGCAATTATGGTGCAGCAGTAGCTTCTCAAGCTGCTAAATACGGATTAAAATGTATAATTGTCCAAGAGTGTTATGATTCTAATGGCGTTGGACAACCAGAAATTATTGAAAAGGCTAGAGCTTGTGAAGCTTATGGAGCTGAAGTTGTTCAATTAAGTGTTGGTCCTGAATTATTTTATAAGTTTTTGCTATTGCTTGAAGAAACAGGTTATTTCAACGCTTCTTTGTATACTCCATATGGAATAATGGGAATTGAATCCTTAGGCCAAGAATTGATTGAAGACTGCTTGAAATTGACGGGTAAAACTCCTGATGTTGTTGTCTGTACAAATGCTGGTGGTGGAAACTTAACGGGAACAGCTAGAGGAATTAAAAAGACAACTAAAGCTAAGGTTGAAATTGTAGGTGCCAGTGTTAATCTATATGGTTTGCATATGGCTGATGATAATGACTTCAACAAAAAATCTTTTACGACCGGTCATACTGGTTTTGGATTACCGTTTATTATGAATCCAGATCGAAGTGATGTACCTAGATCAGCTGCGAGGCCTTTAAGATATATCGACCGTTATGTGACAGTCACTCAAGGTGAAGTTTTCTTCATGACTGAAGCTTTATCAGCATTAGAAGGAATTGAAAGAGGTCCAGCTGGAAACACTTCTTTAGCAGCTGCTTTTTCAATCGCAAAAGAGATGAAAGAAGACCAAATAATAATCGTCCAAGAGACAGAATACACATCGGCGG
>PGXI01000001.1 GCA_002839125.1 Tenericutes bacterium HGW-Tenericutes-5 | reverse complement strand
TTAACCGTTTAGCTGCTTTAGGCGCTAAGATTGATGATGAAAGAAATGATTGTCGCGGTATTGAACGCTTAATATCTGCAGATGATTCAAAAATTAAAGTATTCGTTGTTCCAACTAACGAAGAAGTTATGATTGCTAGAGATACTTTAGCTTTACTATAAAAATTAAAGAATAGAACCTCCTTTTTAGTAAGATTTAATAAAAGGAGGTTTTTTTTATGAAATTTGTCTTTCTTTTATTTTCACCGATTTTGTTCTCATTTATAAGTGACTATAACAAAGTTAACACGATTGTTTTTGATAATACTGTCATTGAATACGGTAGTGTAGTCAGTGATAATGATTCAGATGGTTATATTAAGTTTTTTGATAAAGAAGATGAGATATTATTAAAGGAAATTCATTATGATAGTAAAGCAAACGATTATTTTAGGTATTTAGCCGTTGTCGATAAGAATACTTTTTTGATTGTATGTGACTCTTATTATTTTAACGAAGAGTATACAATGCCAATTTATAGAGATTCAATTGTCTTGAAGTATAATCTCGAAGGAGAACTGCTAGATAAGCTTTTTTTGAGTTTTAGACCTAATGAGTATCATAATCATAATCATTTATTAATATTAAAGAATGGACAAAATAATCTAATTATAAACAAAGAGTTAAGGACTATTGATGAAATTGATACTGAATATGAAGTATTGAGCAGTTTTGAGTATCAATATCAAGGTATAGCTTATGTTAATGATGAATTGGTTGATGACTTGCAAATAAATTATCCAGGTCATTATAATATAAGAATAGTCGATGCTAATTATATTTTTGATCTTTTTGTTACAGTTGAAGCCGATTATAAGATATTAGGTGATAAATATGTGGCCGGGTATTTAGGAGAAGTCTCTTTTTATAGTTTTGGGGATCTTTATTTAAATGATAAGGTTTATAATATTGGAAGTTCGATAAACGATGTAGGCAATCATCATATGCTTATTATTGGGGAAAATGGTTACCGAAAAGATGTGTTTTTTGTAATATTACCAGATATTAGTTATAATAACGGAGATATCGAGGGTCAACTTTTAAACGATGCAGAGTTTAATACTTCAATAAGAATCTATAGCAATGCTCAAGCGATGTTTTTAGACGGAGAGTTTTATAATTCTGAATACATTAATCAAGTTGGATTACACAATATCTCATTTATTGGAATTAATGGATATACATTGGATTTAACTTTTTCAATCTATCCAAAAATCTCTGGGGTAGAAGATGGTAATACTTATGAAAATGTAACTTTTATAGTCTTCGGAGAAGCTTTATTGAATGAGGATTTGATAACTGGTGAAATTACTTTAAATGAACCGGGTGAGTATAAGTTGGAGTTGCTTTTTGAGGGTGAAATCTTTGAAACCTTGATTTTTAATATATTAGCAGCTGAAGAGATTATTGAAGAGAATGAAGAAGATTATACAGAGTATTTTAAATATATTTTCATCTTTTTAGCATTAATTGGTGGTATGTTATTTTTGCGGAAAAGATAATTATTTTTACTGTGGTTATGTTATAATAATTTTGGTGAAGATAATGATTGATTTCGAACTCTATATACAAAGTTCATATTCTTTCAACGGTAGTTTGATTGGCATTGAGAAGGCTGTAGAAAAAGCAGCCTCTTTTGGTTTTAAATCACTTGGACTAGCCGACATGAATCATATGTATGGAGTGATTAAGTTTTATCGAGCTTGCTTAAATAAAGGCATTAAACCTTTATTGGGATTAGAAGTTTTATTAGATGATGAACACTTCAAGGAACAAAATATCTTATTGTATGCCAAAAATGATATTGGGTATAAAAGCTTGATTAAAATTAGTTCTTTTTTAGGCAATGGAAACAAATCTTTACCAATAGACGTTTTGAGCAATTATTCAACCGGTTTGATTGGTGTAATTGTTACAGACAGCGGACCATTTGCGCAAGCGTTATATAATGATAAAATTGATTTAGCTGAGTTTATGATAAACCAAATTTCTGAAAAATTAGAAAATCTCTATTTAGGACTAGACTTAAGAGATTATAGCGCTGAAATAAAAATTGCGCCTAAATTAGATGATTTAGGGAAGACAGTAATTATCAATAACGTTTTATATATTGATAAGGAAGATAAGGAAGCCTCTAGTATACTAAGAAAGATTCTGCAAAAAGATTATGAAAATCAAGGGTTCTTTGAAAGCGATAATCTGGACTTATATTTTAAAAATAAAAATGAGTTAAACAAACTTTATAAGAATTACCCTCAAGCTGTTAAAAACACCATGGAGATGATTGAGCAATGTAATGTTGTAATTGATTTTAGCAACTTACATTTACCAAAATATCCTCTAAAAGATGAATTGGCTAAGGATAAGCTAAGAGAATTAACGAATAAAGGTTTAATCAGAAGGTTAAAACAAAAAAGCGCTTATAAGGAAAAATATCAAGAGTATAAAGAAAGATTAGATTACGAACTAAGTATTATTGAGAAGATGAATTATGAAGATTACTTCTTGATTGTATGGGATTTTGTATTATATGCCAAAAAGTCAGGGATTCTAGTTGGTCCTGGCAGAGGCTCAGCAGCTGGATCTTTAGTTGCATATGTATTAGGGATAGTAGATGTTGATCCGCTGGAATTTGACCTTTATTTTGAAAGGTTTTTGAATCCGGAAAGAATTACCATGCCAGATATTGACATGGATTTTCCCGATGATAAACGAGATGAAATAATTAGATATGTAGTAAATAAATACGGTTTGGAAAGAGTTGTTTCAATCATCACTTTCGGAACTTTCCAAGGAAAATCAGCAGTTAGAGACGTAGCTCGAGTTTTAGGTATTTCAAATACAATAGTTGATGATATTACCAGTAAAATATCAGAAACAGATAACTCAATTGATGAGTACAAAACAAAATATCCGAAAAAATATCAGTATTATATCAATAATCCTGAAATTAATCAATTACTGACGGTTGCATTGAAATTGAATGGTTTGTGTAGACACACATCGACGCATGCCGCAGGAATTATTATTACCGAAAACAGTATTCATGATTTTTCTCCAACTCAAGTAGGATTATTGGATATGTTACAAACTCAATATGAGGCGAGTGATTTAGAAAATCTTGGTCTTTTAAAGATTGATTTTTTAGGAATCAGAAACTTATCAATGATTTCTGATACTATTGAGTTAATTAAGAAAAACGAGAACATTGACATCGATATATACAAAATTCCTTTAGATGATAAACCGACATTTGCCTTGTTGCAAAACGTTAATACTGTAGGAATATTTCAACTTGAATCTGAAGGTATGATGAGCTTGATAAGGCAGATGCAAATTGATAAATTTGAAGATATTGCGACTTGTATTTCTTTACACCGTCCAGGCCCAATGGAAAACATTCCGAGTTTTATTAGAAGAAGAAATAAAGAAGAGCGAATCACTTATCTTGATTTGGATTTATTACCAATTCTTAAAGATACACAAGGCATCATTGTTTATCAAGAACAGATAATGAAAATAGCTAACAAGTTCGCTGGATACTCATTGGGTGAAGCTGACGTTTTAAGAAGAGCCGTTAGCAAGAAAAACCGAGAAACTTTAGAAAAAGAACGGACAAAGTTTGTTGAAGGTGTAATAAAAGAAGGGTATACAAAAGATACTGGCGAACAAATTTATGATTATATCGTTAAATTCGCAAATTACGGGTTCAACAAAAGTCACGCTGTTGCATATAGTTATATAGCTTATTGGATGGCTTACCTAAAAGCGAACTTTTCTAAGTATTTCTTGGCTGTTTTATTGAATACTCAAATTGGTTCAGTAATCGGAACTAAGAAATATATTATGGAATGTCAAAAACTAGATATTAAGATATTACCGCCGAGAATTAATAAGTCTAGTGACACTTATACTTTCGAAGATAATAATTTGCGTTTTCCTTATAAAGCGATTAAAGGTATAGGGGAAATAATGGCCAAAAATATAAGTTCTATTCAACAAGTTAGAGAAGTCAGTGATTTTATAGACTTCATGGATCGATCAAAAGATGTTAATAGTAATGTAGTTGAAGCCTTGATTTTTGCCGGAGTATTTAATGATTTTGGTATGAATAAGAAAACACTTATCCAAAATATAGGCAACATTCAAAATTATATTTCCTTTGGAAAAAGAGGAATGTTTAAGTTTGTCGAATACTCTGAGTATGATTTTGAATTTCTTCAGAATAAAGAAAAGGAATTATTAGGGGTCAATTTTGAATATCACCCAATTCATAAATATAAGAACCTTATTAGAGATAACAAGTATCAAACCTTATCAGAAATACTAGATTCACATGAAGGCAATTTGAAGTTCATAGCTGTTATAACTAGAGTCAAAAAGCATCAGACTAAAAATGGTGATGATATGGCTTTTGTTGATATGGAAGATGAAATCAATGGTATTAGTGGCGTGGTTTTCCCAAGGTTATATCAAAGAATGAATATTGTCGAAGGCAAAGTATACTTGATTTTTGGGAAAATGGATTATAATAGAAATCGTCAATCAATAATTATTGATGATTTAAGAACGGTAGAAAGGTAAATGATTATGAAAATAGCTGTGTTAACATCCGGTGGCGACGCACCCGGAATGAACGCTTGTGTTAGAGCGGTTGTCAGAAGCGCTATAAACTATGGTTTTGAAGCTTATGGAGTTTTTGATGGATATAAAGGATTAGTAGAAGGAAAAATTAAAAGAATGGAACGCAACGATGTTGGACAAATTTTAAATCGTGGCGGGACAATTTTAGGATCTTCAAGATTAGAATCTTTTAAGGAGAAAGAAGTAAGGCAAATTGCAGTTAATAATTTAAAGGCTCTAGAGATAGAAAATTTGATATGTATTGGTGGAGATGGTACATTTAGAGGCGCTATGGCTCTAAATGAGATGGGGATTAAATGTATCGGAATTCCTGGTACTATTGACAATGATATTGCATGTACAGAATTTACAATTGGGTTCTTCACGGCTTTAGATACGGCAATTGACGCTATTGATAAATTAAGAGATACATCTTTTTCTCATCAAAGATGTACCGTAGTTGAAGTTATGGGAAGAAACTGTGGCGACTTATCAATTTTTTCAGGGATAGCAACAGGAGCGGAAATCGTCATTACCAAAGACACAGGGTATAACGAAGCTGATATCTTAAAACAAGTTCAAAAAGCGGAAAGTATGGGAAAAAGACATTTAATCGTAGTTGTCGCTGAACATATAACTGATGTAAAAATCTTAGCTGAAAAGATTCAAGAAAATTCCGGTTATGAAGCAAGAGCCACAGTTCTTGGCTATATTCAAAGAGGAGGTACTCCTAGCGCTTTTGATAGAGTTTTAGCAAGCAAAATGGGTGTACATGCAGTAGAATTACTTAGCGAAGGCAAAGGCGGTTATGCTGTTTATACTAAGAGTCTTGATGTGGGACATATTGAATTTGATAAAGCATTGATTCAAGAAAATAAACCGAGTGATTTGTACAAGTATTTAAGCAAATTAAACTAAGTTAAAAAATAAAGAATTAGTCATTTAGAGACTAATTCTTTTTGTTTGATTGTTTGATAAATAGTAAATGATTTTTCCATTGGGAAGATAAATTACAATTAGATAACCTAATTGATATTTAGTAACGAGAGAGTATTTGTATAGTAGATCGATTGGATAAGTATTATTAATAACAAAGAACTCTCTTAGTATTTCCTGTTTATTAAGTTTGTCTTCCCAGTAGATCTTTGGTTTAATCTTGTTATACGATAAGTAATCTAACTTCAAACTATCATCTATTTTAATGTTAAAGAGATTCATGTCTAACAGAAAATTTTTGATGTTTATAAACAAGTCTGACAATTGGTAATTTCTAAAAGAAATATTTTTGTTTTCATGATACTCATAGAATTTTAGAAAGAAATCGAATGGATTTGAATTATTTGAAAGAATCAATTTTATAGTATTGTTCATAAAATGTCGATTCCAATAGATTTCAAGCATGGTTTCTACTTTATGGATTATTTTTAGTTCTTCATTAGAAATAAATTTATTTTCAGTAATCTCATAAGGTGATAATTCTTGAAATTTGTAATCGTAGATTTTAGCTTCTTTTCTTATTTTAGTTCCTTTCAACATCTTCAAAAATCCTAGTTGAAGTTCTGGTGAAAACAATAAAAATATTTCATTAAAAGTGTTTTTAAAACTCTCCAGGTCTTCATGTGGTAGACCTGCGATAAGATCGAGATGAAGAATTACATTGGTTTCTTGAAGTTTTATGATGTTATTGATTAATTGTTCAGTGTTTTGTTTTCTATCAATAGCTTTGTTAACGATAGGATTGGTTGATTGAATGCCGAGTTCAAAGCGAATATAATTTTGTTTAAGGTTTAATTTAAGATACTCAATTATGTCTTCATGTAATACATCGCCATTTATTTCGAACTGGAAAACTGTATTTGGGTAGTCCTTTTCAATGAGAATTTTGAAAAAATCTAAAGCTATGGTTTTATTAGCGTTGAAGGATCTATCCAAAAACTTGATGGTTTTAGCTCCCTTATCAACTAAGTGATCAATAATTGTAAAAACATTTTTGATTTCAAAGAATCTTAATCCTTTTTCTAGAGATGCTAAGCAATAGCTACATTTATAAGGGCAACCGCGAGATAGTTCAACATATTGAATTTTATTATGAATATCATGATAATCATTTGCAAAATGATAAGGAGATTTTAAAATGTTAAGATCTTTAATTTGTTCTGTTTTAGTTCTGATTATTTCATCCTTATATATATAGGATAGATTTGGTATGGAAGAAAGGTCGGTTTTTTTGTCGATTGCCGTTACCAAAGAATTAAAAGTTAATTCTCCCTCGCCAGTAATAATAAATTGGGCAAGTTTTTCCAGCAAGTAAGAGTCATAATCATAACTTACTTCCGGACCACCGAGAATAATTGTTTTATTCTTAAAGGTAATCTCTATATGATTTAGGATATTTGTGATGAGTTCGATATTCCAAATATAACAACTAAAACCAATAATATCATATTGATCAATTTTCATATCTTTAATTATGTCATCAAACTTATCTTTGATTGTGTACTCTAATATTTTTACATCATAATCACAATTTGCTTTTAAATATCTTATTGCGAGATTAGGATGGATAAACTTAGAGTTTATTCCTACTAATAGAATTTTCATTAATTTCACCTATTACTATTCTATCAATTTAATCAATAAATAACCAGTTGATTTAATTTATATGATATACTAATACCGGTGATTAAAATGGATAAATTTATTTTAAAGTCAGATTATAGGCCGATGGGGGATCAACCCAAAGCAATCGAGCAATTAATTGACAATTTAAATAATGGAATAAAAGAACAAGTATTGTTGGGGGCTACTGGTACAGGTAAAACTTATACTGTAGCTAATGTTATTCAGGAAGTGAATCGTCCCACGCTTGTACTTGCTCATAATAAAACCTTAGCGGGACAGCTTTATTCGGAATTAAAAGCCTTATTTCCAGAAAATCGCGTTGAGTATTTTATTTCTTATTATGACTATTATCAACCGGAAGCTTATGTTCCCGGAGCGGATATTTATATTGAAAAGGATGCTTCAATCAATGACGAAATTGATGAGCTTAGGCATGCGGCTACTTCATCTTTATTAGAAAGAAGAGATGTTATAATCGTTGCCAGTGTATCTTGTATCTATGGTATCGGTGATCCTGAAGTTTATAAAGCCGGAATGGTAACGATAAGAAAATCTGAACAAATTTCTCGAGAAGCCTTGTTAAATCGTTTGATTGATATTCTTTATGTTCGAAATGATATTGATTTTGTCAGAGGAAGTTTTAGAGTGAGAGGTGATGTAGTTGAAATATTGCCGCCATACAATAAAACTAAAGGAATAAGAATCGAATTTGATTTTGATGAAGTAAAAAGAATTAGAGAATTTAATATTGTTTCTGGAGAAATTTATAAAGACTATGAAATGTTATCTTTATTCCCAGCGTCTCACTTCTTAACGGATAGCGATAAATTAGAAGAAGCTTTAGGAAGAATCAAGGAAGAACTTATAGAAAGAATTAAATTTTTCAAGGATAATAATAAGCTTTTAGAAGCTGAAAGAATAGAACAAAGAACAATGTATGATTTAGAAATGCTAAGGGAAATGGGAACCGTGGCTGGAGTAGAAAACTACTCCCGACATTTAGCTTTAAGAGGAGAAGGTGAGACACCATCAACTCTTATAGACTTTTTCCCGAAAGACTTTTTATTGATTGTTGATGAGTCTCATGTTACTTTACCTCAAGTAAGAGGTATGTTTAATGGTGATAGATCAAGAAAACAAACTCTTGTTGATTATGGGTTTAGATTACCAAGCGCTATGGATAACAGACCACTTAATTTTGATGAGTTCAATGAAAAGATAAATCAAGTCATCTATGTGTCTGCGACGCCTGGTGATTATGAGCTTGAAAGAAGTAAGTATGTAATTGAACAGATTATTAGACCGACTGGACTTGTTGATCCGATTGTTGAAGTAAGAGAGTCAATGAACCAAATCGATGACTTATTAATTGAAATAAATAAAACAATCAACCAAAAAGAAAGAGTTCTAATTACAACCTTAACAATCAAAATGAGCGAGGATTTAACAAACCATTTAAAATCCCTGGGATATAAAGTGGGTTATTTACATTCGAAGGTTAAATCTCTTGAAAGAATGGAAATAATAAGAAAGTTGCGTTTGGGTGATTTCGATATTTTAGTCGGTATCAATCTTTTACGTGAAGGTTTAGATTTACCTGAAGTTTCTTTGATTGCAATTTTGGACGCTGATAAAGAAGGATTCTTAAGA
This sequence comes from Tenericutes bacterium HGW-Tenericutes-5, assembly GCA_002839125.1. Taxonomy (GTDB): domain Bacteria; phylum Bacillota_I; class Bacilli_A; order Izemoplasmatales; family Hujiaoplasmataceae; genus UBA2289. The sequence goes on along the minus strand of PGXI01000001.1, from coordinate 28,402 downwards.
AGTGAGAAATCATTAATCCAAACAATTGGTCGGGCTGCGAGAAATGTTAACGGTCACGTCATAATGTATGCGACTCGTATCACGCAATCAATGGAAAAAGCAATCTATGAAACTAATAGAAGAAGATCAATCCAGGAAGAATATAATAAAGTGAACTTGATTACTCCAAAAACAATTCTTAAAAATATTCCGGATTCAATATCAATTAAAACTGAAGCTAATCAAGATTCTTATGATTTTGATAAGTTGAGTAAAAAAGAAATTGAAAAGAATATTGAAATGTTAGAAAGACAAATGATGGTTTATGCAAAGGAATTAGATTTTGAACAAGCTGCTCGAATTCGAGATTTAATATTTGAATTGAAGAAAAATTTATAAAATTAAAGTAAAAATTAAAAAAATTAATTTAAAAAGCCAAGAAAATTGGCTTTTTTTAATAAAAGTTTAAAAAAATTAAAAAAAATAATAAAAAATGCTTGACATTAATAAAAACCTTGATATAATTAAGGTGTAAGTTGATAAAGTTAATAAATCAACTGAAATTAATCAATAAGATTGAATTAACACTTAAACCCATTTTTATTAATAAGGGGGAAATAAAAATGAAACAAAGAAATGACAAATTAGTAAGAGTTTACACTTATGGCGTATGCCCACAAGAATATTGGGATCAAGTATACACAGATATTTGCAAACCTTGTAAAAACAAATAAATAAATTAGGAGGATCTTATATGAAAAATATTATGAAGAGACTGAATAGCATTGTCAGATGGAACGATATGACAAGAGCAGTTAATCAAGATTTATCATCAGAAGGATATTGGGAGAGAGTTTATGCTAACAGAGAAACTGAAAAGAAATAAGCAGAAAGTAATTACACTAAGTATAACAATCGTAATAACACTATTCATATTTTCTATGTCACTGTTCTCAGGAACAGAATCGGGAGAGATGAGTTCGGGTTTAAGTGTTAATATCAAATCATTGTTAGACTCTGTATTTGTAAACAACACTATCTCATTATCAACGCTTAACATCGTTGTAAGAAAAGGAGCACACGTTTTTGAATACATGATTTTGGGAATCTCATATTTCTTTACAGCTAGGGAATGGAGATTATCAATTTTAAAAGTTTTGGTTTTAGGATTATTAACAGCTACAGCGGATGAACTTTTACAAAATATACCGATAGATAGAACAGCTAGTGCATTAGATATATTCTTATATGATTTCGGAGGTTTCATCTTAGGATTTGGATTATTTATGTTGATTTTTAACAAAAAGTATAATCTAAGTGATTATGAAATATATAATAAACTTCAATCAAATGAAATATCGCCAAGGAAAGCTTATAAATATTTATATAGTAGTGAAAGTTATATCAGATTTACAAATAATGCTCATTTTGTAAAATTAAGAATAATAATTCCTGATGAAGCAAAAGTAACAAAGTTCTTGAGTGTTCTGTTCTTTTTTCCAATACCATTAGTTTTATTTAAATTAGCTATACCGTTCATTAAGTTTGATAAAATGGATATGCCAATAACAAAAGCTGAATTAATTAAAATCGTTAATTCTAAAGGAATCAAAATCAAAGTTAATGCTCACACTAAAGAAAAAGTAATAATTAAAACAATATAAAAAAATAAAAAAGGAGACAAATTATGAAGTTAGATTTAAAAGACGATTTAAGAAGATCAATCGAAGAAGATATCAAAAAATCATTTAATTTAAAAGGTCACAAACAAAATTCAAAGAAATATCCGGTTATATCTGAATGCCCAGTTTGTCATCATGATTTAGAAGTTGTTCAATTAGTTTGTAACCATTGTTCAACAGAGATCAAAGGGCAATTCACATTATCAAAATTCAATTATTTAGACACAGAGAAACTTTATTTCATCGAAGTATTTGTTAAGAATCGCGGAAATATCAAAGCAATTGAAAAAGAAATGGGGTATTCATACCCAACAATCAAAAAAATGCTTGATGACGTAGTAGTAGGATTAGGATACCAACTAGATGGTAAAGAAGAAAAAGAAGAAAAAGAAGTAAAAGTTGATGAAACACCAGATACATCAAGAGTTGAAATCTTAGAAAAAATAGATAAAGGTGAAATTACACCTGAAGAAGCAGCTGAATTGCTAGCTAAATTAAAATAAGGGGGATAAAGAAAATGGCAAGAAATAATGATTTAAAGGCAGAAAGACTTAAAATATTAGATTTATTATCAAAAAATGTTATTAATGCTGAACAAGCAGAAAAATTATTGAATTCATTAGGAGCTTCAGAAGAAAAGGAAGAATCACAAGTAGTATTTAAGAAGAATCAATTTAGAATGTTAAAGATTCTTGTAGATTCAGCTGATGGTGATGAAGTTAGAATCGAACTACCAATCGAATTCGCAAAACTTTTAAAAAGCAAAAAGATTATGAAAGTTGATACAGCAGACTTTGATTTGGATATTGATGAACTAATCGGTATGATCAACTCAGGAGTTATGGGTGAAATCGTAAATGTGAAATCTGCGGATGGAGATATAATTAAGATTCTTGTAGAATAGAGAACATCATGGAAAACAAAGTGAACGTATTCAAAAATAAGAATTATACATTATTGTTTTATGGAGTATTGGTTTCGAATGTAGCACACATTTTATTTAATTTTGTGATGAGTCTATATGTTCTTAGAATAGCTAAAGAGGTATATGGAGAAACATATGCCCCTTTAGTTCAAGGAATATACTTAGGTGTTGCGGGTCTAGTTCTATTGGTTTTTATGCCTTTTGGAGGGGTGTTGGCAGATAGAATAAATAAGGTTAAAATTATGTATTTAACTGATTATATAAGAGGTTTTGTAATATTATCAGTTGGATTAATTATTTTTTTAGATCCAGCTTCAAATTTTAAATTGATTGCATTATTCGCAATGAATGTAATCTTAGGTTTAAACTCAGCTTTTTTTAATCCGGCAAGCGGATCATTATTAAAATTCATTGTTACTGAAGATGAATTGCCACAAGCATCCAGTTTATTACATGGTTCAATGAGTCTTCAAAATATTGCTGGACTTATATTGGGTGGCATCATGTTTTCTGCTTTCAATATCTATATCATATTTTTCATTAATGGATTAGCCTATTTGATTTCTGCGGTCACGGAAATGTTTATCAAGTATGATCATTTTGAACATCGTGAAGATCGAAAGATTAAGGTTTTTGAAGAAATTAAAAGTGGTATGAAGTATCTATATAATTATAAGGCTATGTTTAGTTTGCTAATTATGGCTCTATCTCTTAATTTTTTCATAGTTCCAATTCTGAATAATGGTTTTCCTTATTTTATAGATTATGGACTAAATTCTGAACCTAAGTATCTTTTTATGAATTTTTTGACAGTAGAAAATTGGTATTCAATAATATTAATTGGTTTTTCAGTTGCTGGAATAGTAATGGCTTTAATACTCGCAAAAGCCCCAAAAAAGAAAAGTTATGGCAAGAGTTTAATGAGATCGGTCTTCGCTATGGGTGTAGCTATAGCGTTGATGGCTTCGGTAATGATACTTTATTATTTAAACTATATTTCAATAAATTTGACTTTAATTTTAACGGTTATTTCAGGTCTGTTAGCGGGTTTAGCCTCAACATCGTTTAATGTTCCGGTTCAAATTATTATGCAAAACAATATAGATCAGAATCAACTCGGAAAAGTAATAAGTGTATCAAACATTGTATCTCAAGCGTTAATACCTTTAGCATCTTTGCTAGCGGGATTTATAATTTCAAATTTTTCAATTATCTCTTTATACATATTATGTACATTTGGTCTCGGAATTGTAATTTTGGTATACTACAAAAAGAAAACATATGTACATCTATAAAAGCCAGTCAATTCTGGCTTTTTATTTTTAAACTTACATTGTTTTAACAAAATGTGGTATAATAAATTGAGGCTTATGTGCTTTTTTATTATAGATAAGAAAGGGTAGAAAATGTCGGATAATAATATTTTTGTTGTAAAAGCAGTTGATTTAACTCATGATGGATTAGGTGTAACCAAGTTAGAAGATGGTTACACAGTTTTCGTTGAAGATTTATTAAAGGGTGAAGCTGCTAAAATTGAAGTTATAGAAAGAAAGAAAAGTTATGGATTCGGTAAGGTTATCGAAAGATTAAACCGTAGTCCATATCGTCAAGCTCCAAAGTGTAAACATTTTTATGAGTGTGGTGGCTGTGAATTGATGCATATGGATTATGATGTCCAAGCCGCATTTAAAAAGTATCGATTAGAGCTTATGGCGAAAAAATTAAAACAAGCCGATATCATAATTGAAGATATTATTACGATGGTTAACCCTTATCATTATCGAAACAAAATTGAAATTAAATTTTCTCAAGAAGATAAAGGTATTAAGGCTGGCTTTTTTAAAGCAAAATCACATCATGTAGTGAATTTGCAAGAGTGTCATATAATGCAAAAAAAATCTTTTGAGTTGCTAAATTTAATAAGAAATTTAGCTAATCAATATGGAATCAAAGCTTTTAATTCTTTAGATAATACTGGAGTATTAAAATCAGCTGTTATACGTGAATCAAGTAAGTATAAAGAAATTTCTGTTTTATTTAACATTGCTACAGATGAAATTCCTAATGAAGTTGAGTTTGTTGAAAGCATCGTTAAGAACCTACCAGAAGTTGTAGGAATCGGGATTTCTAAAACAATAGATGAAAGTCCGTTTTCAGATGAAGAAATTAGATTAGTTCACGGAAGAGATTATATTAAAGACGAAATATTGGGAAAACAATTTGAAATTGGTTTTAGATCTTTCTTCCAAGTTAATACTCTACAAGCAGAAAGACTCTATAAAAAAGTCATTGAATTCGCTAGATTTACAGGCAACGAAAGAGTAATTGATGCTTACAGTGGAATTGGGTCAATTGCAATTTCTATATCTGATAAAGTCAATAAAGTTTTTGGTGTTGAAATAGTGAAATCGGCAGTAAATGATGCTAAAAGAAACGCTCGACTTAACGGCGTCAAAAATGCTTTGTTTGAACTAGGAAATATCGATAAAGTACTAGAAAAATGGAAAGGTTTTAATTTCGACGTTATAATAGTTGATCCACCTCGTAAAGGTTGTTCCAAAGAACTTTTAAATACGATAGTTAAAATGAAGTTCCCTAAAGTGGTTTACATATCTTGTAATCCGGCAACTTTGGCACGAGATTTAGATTATCTCTTGGATAATAACTATTCTATTAACAGAATAGCTCCTGTGGATATGTTCCCTCAAACCAGTCATGTTGAAAGTGTTACTCTCCTTTCAATAAAATAATCAAAATAATAATTTTCTAAGTATTCTTAATTGAATGCTTAGTTTTTATTTGGTATAGAATATTTGCTGTTTGTGAATTATAATTATTATGAGTTGTTTTTAAGAAAGGTGTAAATAACATGAAAAAACCAAAAAAGTTAAAAAAAGGAGATTATATAGCAATTGTTAGTTTGTCTTCAGGAATACTTGGTGAAAGTATGTGCAAACATCAGTTAAAAAGAGGAATAGAAAGACTTGAGAGTTTTGGTCTAAAACCAATATTTATGCCCAATGCCTTAAAGGGTATTGATTTTTTGGATCAAAATCCTAAAGCTAGAGCACAAGATTTGAAAGATGCTTTTTTTGATGACAGAATAAAAGGAATAATTTGCGCAATTGGTGGGGATGATACATATCGATTGTTACCTCATTTAATTGAGGATGAAGAATTCATAAAAAAAGTTAAAGAATCACCGAAGTTATTTACAGGATTTTCTGATACAACAAACAATCATCTAATGTTTTATAAGTTAGGTGTGGTGAGTTTTTATGGGCCTAATTTTCTAAGCGACATAGCTGAATTAGAAGAAGAAATGCTTCCTTACACCAAAGAAGCATTTGAAACATTCTTTAAGAATCCGAATACTCGACTTATTAAATCTTCGCCAATATGGTATTTGGAAAGAAATGATTTTTCGGTTGAAGCATTGGGGACTAAAAGAAAATCACAGAGTGAAAAGTTCGGCTATAAAGTTTTATATGGAAATGGAAAAATTACTGGTGGACTTTTGGGAGGATGTTTGGAGAGTTTGTATGATGGTTATACTGGTACAAGATACCCAATGCAAAGGGAAATCTATATTAAATATAAATTAATGCCAGATTTATTTGACTGGGAAGATAAAATCTTATTCTTTGAAACTAGTGAAGAAACACCAAAACCAAATGAATTTAAGACTTACTTAGAAGAATTAGAAAGACAAGGAGTGTTTGATAAGATTGTAGCTATGATGGTTGGAAAGCCACAGAATGAAATTTACTTTGATGAATATAATAAAATATTATCTGATTTCGCTTCAAAACATAAGATACCTACTATTGTAAATATTAATTTTGGCCATGCTTATCCTAGAAATGTTATTCCATACGGCATTACCGCAACTATTGATTTTGATCTAGGGATTATTTCTTTGAATGAACCGGTTTTTAGTGATTAATTTTTCCTAATAAAAATACCTTATCGATTATGATAAGGTATTATTTTTTGTTAGTGTTTTCTAAAACAATATTAGTGATACAGCCATGATAATCATTCCAAGTATAAGACCCGTAATAGATAAATGATGCTTTCCATATTTTTCGGCTGACGGTAACAGTTCATCTAGAGATATGTAAACCATGATTCCAGCTACAGCAGCAAATAAAAACCCGAAAGTTGCATCAGTAAATATCGATCTAAGTAGAACAAAGCCGACAACAGCGCCTAATGGTTCAGCTAAACCGGAAAGCAAAGTCAAACCGACGGCCTTCTTTTTTGAGTTTGTAGCATGAAATATTGGTACAGCTACTGCAATTCCTTCAGGAATATTATGAATAGCGATAGCTATTGCGATGCTGATACCGAGTGCTGGATCTTCTAGTGCTCCAATAAAAGTAGCTAAACCTTCAGGAAAGTTATGAACTGCTATAGCTATAGCAGAAAACATTCCCAATCTCATTAAACTGTCCTTTTTTCCTTTTTCATCTAATTCATCATGAAGTTCATGGGGATTTGATTTTTCTGGAATTATATAATCAATAAAGGCTATTAAAGCGATTCCAAAGAAGAAAGAAAGTGTAGTAAACAAATAAGCTGTTTCTGTCGCATATATTTGGCTTAGTGATTCAAGAGCCTTTGGAAAGATTTCAACAAAAGAAACGTATATCATTACTCCAGCACTTAATCCTAGAGCAAATGACAATAATGTTTCTTTTTTAATTTTCTTGTTAAAGGCGAATATACTTCCGATACCTGTTGCTAGTCCAGCAAATAAAGTTAGTAAAAACGCAAACAATACATCCATGCTAGTTCTCCTAAAATTGATTTATATTCGTTTCGTTTATAATGTAACATAAAATTTTTTTTCGTTCAACAGATTTGCCAATTCCGGTGATATAATTATATAGAAATACTAATAATTGTAAGGAGATAATTATGGATAATTTAATCGCTATAATAAAAGATTCTGATATTGGTTATGAAAATATACCTTTTAACAATCCGATTATTCGCTATGCATCTAGAGGAATAGTCTATAATAAGGAAAATAAAATTGCCATTTTCAATAAAGTTAATAAAAATGAGTTTAAATTACCAGGTGGCGGTGTTGAAAATGGAGAGTCATTTAAAGAAGCTTTCATTAGAGAAGTAAAAGAAGAAACCGGCTGCATTTTAAGTAGTGTTAGAGAAATAGGTTATATTGAAGAACATAAATCACAAAGTAATTTCAAACAGATTAGCAAAGTGTTTATCGGTGAATGTAGTAAACAAAACAATTTTCTCAACTTAACTGAAAAGGAAAAAGAAGAAGGTGGAACCCTACTTTGGATGGATATAGACAAAGCTTTAGAAACAATGAAAAATAGTTTTGATAACTTAATCGGAAGTAAATATGAAAATATTTATATTACAAAATTTATTGTGACTAGAGATATTAAAATTCTTGAATATTACAAAAATAATAAAAAAAGCATATAATCCATTTTCAGGATATATATGCTTTTTATTTTTAAAAATAAGATTTTATGGTTGCATGGCTCCAAATAGAACTAACCAAGCAAGAAGAGTTTTAGCTACTAGACTTAAAGTAATATATACTCTTTCACCATAAAGATAGTTTTTCCATTTTCCAATCCCTTTGTACTGAAGAATCATATTGATTGGGAAAGTATTGAAAGCTACAAAGTATGTACCTACGATCGCCCAAACAAACCATGGAACCATTTCGTAATTGCCATTACCAACCATGTAAAGGATAATTACAATCCAAGGAGCTAGTCCAGCGATTGAACCGAAGATAAAAGCTCCCCATTTAATATCTTTCTTTTCTCTTCCAGAGTTAACTTGTTCCATCAATAGACCAAATAGGTTCATGCTGGCGTTAACGATAAAGATTAAAACTAATGATCCGATGTCATAGATTCCAAATAGAGTGGAAATCAAAACGATCATTATTGATGAACTTAGCGCGTATTCATACCATCTGAAACGATTAATACCTTTTTCAAGGTCGGCGTTGTAAATGGCATTCGTCTTTTTAGGTAAAGAAATAATAGCATGAGCAGCAGCTGATAGTAGTAAGAATAAAGCTACCATGATACCGAAAGGTAAATCAAATAGATTTTTCATATCAACCACTAGTGATTGAGTAGTGGTGTCAAATCTTAAAAATATTTGGGTAATAGTAGGTTTGAATTCGGAAATTGTTTGAATTACTGTTGAGGATAAAATAATCATTAGTATGCCCTGTACAAAATGTATAGCGCCCATAATTAAATTAAACTTTCTTAAGCTTTGAAAACTTGTTTTTTCCATTGTTATATCTCCTTTATTTATTTTCTAATTTAAATATATCATATTATGACAATTTGTCAACTCGTTTGCACAAGAATAAAAATTTAAAAAAATTAATAATTTTATATTGACAATATAGTATGACATACAGTATAATATATTCGAGGTGGTAAAATGAGTAAAGTTGACATTGAGTCGTTAAAGGTCGAACTCAGAAGAGGCACACAAATAATGATGGTTTTAAGTCAGTTAAGCAATAAAGAATATGGTTACTCTTTATTAGAGAAGTTAATTGATAAAGACCTATCGATAGAAGCGGGGACCTTATATCCTTTAATGAGAAGACTAGAAAGTCAGGGTTTATTAGAAAGTGAGTGGGATACATCTTCGGCAAGACCTAGAAAATACTATGAAATTAGTGATTTGGGAAAAGAAGTATTAGATGAGTTATTAAATGAATGGAAAAAAATTAACGAAGAAATTATGAAAATTGTAGGTGAAACTAATGAGTAAATTAATTGAAAAGTATATTTATGATGTAACAAGAAGACTTAAAGAAGAAGAAAGAGAAGATGTTGGTAATGAATTAAGAGCCAATATTCTTGAAATGGTTGAAGATGAATCTAATGAAGAAGAAGTAAAAAGAGCGCTTTATTCATTGGGTTCACCAAGACAAATTGCTAATAGCTATCGGAATTATAGAGGACTGATTTCACCTATATGGATGGGAGATTATCTTTATACTTTGAAGATTGTATTGATTATTTTAGGAGCTATTGGGATTGTTTTTGGTCTGATTGAATCGCTGCAAAATATTGAGTCAAATATGGTTTTTGGAACTATTTTTGAAGTTTTCTTCGAAACTATAGGTAATGCATTTAGTTCTTTGCTTAGCGGATTTGCGATTGTTACTCTAATATTTATTGCGATTGATAGATATGGAGAAAAGAAAGATGATTGGAAAGTTGAAGACTTGCCTGAAGTGCCAAAAAAGACCAATCTTTCAATATCAAGAAGTGGTTCTATTGCAGGTCTTGTAGTTACAATAATCTTTGGAAGTATATGGTTATATATTTTATATTATAGCAACCTTTATTTAGGTTGGTTTGAAGTAGGCGGCGAATGGGTTGTTGAAGAAAGTATTTTCAATCTAGAGTATACAAGATTATTTGTTTTAATATTTGGAGTATCATTATTTGTTGAAGCTATAGTATATGCATTCAAAATAAAATATGCACAATGGAACTATAACTTATTGATTATGTATGTTATCTCGAAGATATTTAGTGTAGTTGTTGCTGTTGTGTTCTTAACCGGAGATTTAATAAGTGTAGATTTTATTACTAGAATTTCTACAGAACTAAGTTTTACTTATAATCAAGTTGAAAATTTCATTAATATATTTAAATCCTCAATAGTTGGGATTATAATAGTAGCTAATATTATTGATTTAATTAGCTTGTATTTCAAGAAAATTAAGCATTTAAAATAGATTAATATCAAGCAAAATTTGCTTGATATTTTTTTAAAAATAAATGCTTAATCATTTTATAGTAAGTCATTCTGTGATAAAATATGTCCATAAATTAAAACTATTGAGGTGCATAATAATGGAATATCTAACTGGTCATGATTTATATCAAATGTTTAACTACGGGACTACTTTTGTTGTTAAGAAACGAAAGAAACTTAATGATATCAATGTTTTTCCCGTTCCTGATGGTGATACGGGTAATAATTTAGTTTATACTATGCAAACAATCTCGAGAGAATCAAAACCTCAAGAGTCTTTTCAAACTACCTTAGATTCAATCAGTGATTCAGCGCTTATTGGAGCTAGAGGGAATAGTGGAGTTATTTTTGCTCAGTTTGTTAATGGTTTGAGAACAGCCTCTAAAGGTAAAGAATTAGTGAGTTTGGATGAGTTTGCCGATATGGCTCTTGAGAGTGTAGAACATACATATTCATCTTTAAGTAATCCTGTGGAAGGAACCATGATTACCGTAATTAAAGAATGGGCTAAAGGGTTAAAAGAAACTCTATCAGCCGCAAAAAATATCAAAGATTTCTTTTTGGTTGCTTATACTATAGCAGAGCAAGCTTTAGAGAAAACTAAAGAACAGTTAGCGATATTAAAGAAGAATAATGTCGTGGATAGTGGGGCAATGGGATTTGTTTTATTCTTAAAGGGTATTAACAGTTATTTCAATAAAGAACAAATTGAAGAGATGGCATACGAAGAACTAGAAATTGAAAATACTCATGATTTTCATGAGGAAATTAATTTTAGATATTGTACAGAAGGTTTAGTTGAATATAGTAATCAAAAAGAGGAAATTATCCAAGAAACATTAAAACCTTATGGAGACAGTTTGATTGTCGTTATGGGAGCTAAGATGTTTAGGATCCATATTCATACGAATCAACCTGAATTAGTATTCCAAGAATTAAGGAAATTCGGTAAAGTAATCAGTCAAAAAGTTGATGACATGATTGGTGATATCAATATGAAGTATTCCGAAAGTGATACTGTAATTGTTACTGACTCAATTGCCGATATTGATCAAAATTATTTAAAAGAAAACAATGTTGTAGTAATTCCTTTAAATGTTAATATCGAAGGGATTACTTATTTTGATAAAATTACTTTGAATAATGAGATTCTTTTTGATTTGATTGAAAATAGTCTAGAATATCCGACAACTGCAACTCCAACAATTAAATATATCAATGATTTATTTTCAAAATTATTGTTGAATTATAAGAATATCTTGGTTGTAGCTGTTTCTAGTAATTTAAGCGCAACATTTAATGTTATTAAAAAAGAGGTCGATCAGTTAGTAGCTAAGGGAAAAAACATAAGAATTGTAGACACTTTGACAAATTCAGTGGCTCAAGGTCTTTTAGTTAATAAAGCAGTTGAAATGCTTAAAAATGGAAAGAATATTGATGAAATAGAAAAAGTTTTAAATGAAGAAAAAGCAAAATCGGAAATCTTAGTTTGTCTAGAAACATTTAAGTATGCAATGATGAGCGGAAGATTACCTAAAGCAGTTGGTAAAATAGGTATGTTCTTTGGAATTAGACCGATAATGTCAATTGATGAATTAGGTAAAGGAGCTGCTTTTGGATTTGCTTTATCACAAAAGGGAATTACAAAAAAAATAGTTAAACATGTTAAAAAGGATTTGGAAACCAAAGGTATTGATAGATATGCTTTAATCCATTGTTTAAATCAAGAACTATTAGATGAATATAAAGTCCTTTTCACTGAAATTATCGGTAGAGAACCGGAATATATATCAGAAGTATCCAGTGCAACTGCTATTCATAGCGGTAAGGGATCTGTTGCGATTGGATATATAAAAAAATAAGGAGAAATAAATATGGGAATCGAATTAGCAGCTTTAGTTATATTTATCTATTTTTTAGTCTTTTTTGTAGTCGCAACAATTATTAAGAATAATAGCATTGTGGATATCGGCTGGGGATTAGGGTTTGTAGTGACGGCTTGGATTCTCTTCTTTGTAAAAGCTGATTATGGCATTGATAAAATTATTGTTAATGTTTTGGTTAGTTTATGGGGATTAAGACTTTTCTATTATATTTTAAAAAGAAACATTTTTGCTGAAGAAGATTTTAGATATAAAAAGTGGCGTGAGGACTGGGGTAAATGGGTAGTGCCTCGTGCTTTCTTACAAGTTTTTATGCTTCAAGGATTATTTATGTTTGTTGTTGGTTTGGGAGTGTTTTGGATTAATGTTACTCCAGGGCTTGATAGTGGTTTCAGTTGGATATTAGTTGTTATTGGTGTTTTAGTTTGGATTTTCGGTTACTTCTTTGAAGTTGTAGGAGATTATCAATTAAAAAAACATATTGCTAATAAGAATAAATTGCAAAAATTAATGACTACTGGATTATGGAAATATACAAGGCATCCTAATTATTTTGGTGAAGCAGTTATGTGGTGGGGTTTGTTCATTGTTGTTTTAGCAATGCCAACAGATTCTTTCTGGAAGTACCTATCAATAATTAGCCCAATTGTTATAACTTACTTACTGAGATTTGTTAGCGGTGTTCCTATGTTAGAAAGAAAGATGAAGGAAGCCCCTGGTTGGGATGAATACGCAAAAAAAACAAATGCATTTATTCCCTGGTTTCCCAAGAAATAAATGAGTAGAATACTTAAAATATTAGAATTTAATAACGATAATAAAAAATGCCTTTATATTATGACCAAATCATTTAGGATAAGAAATAATTATTCTCTTTATGAAGCTATAAATCATGCAAAATTTTATCAATTAAAACTAGAGATAGTTGTCGTTGAACCTTATGAAGAGAATCCTCGAAATATAGAATTTTTTGAACAAAATACTATTGATTTGGTTGATAATTTAAAGCTTTTTTCTGACAGTGTTAAATATGTAAAAAGAAACGATAAGTTATATGATTTATTAGCAGGTTTTAATTCAATTTTTGTAGATAAAGCCTATTTGCGCTTCGACATAAATCAATATGAACAAATTAAGCAAAAATGCTTAACAAATAACATAAATCTTTTTACCGTTGAGTCAAATGTTTTTGTTCCAGTATCAGTAGCTTCTGATAAAGAAGAATATTCAGCCAGAACAATTAGAAATAAGATTAATTCAAAACTTAATGAATATCGAATTTCAGTGCTTGATAATATGCCAACAACAATTGGTGAAAAAGAAGCGCTAAGAATTTTAGATAATTTTATTGAAAATAAATTAGATAATTACCATTTACATAATGATCCATCATTAAATTACACCTCTTTACTTAGTGCATACTTAAAATATGGATTTATATCACCAGTGACAATTTTTGATCGGTTAGCTAAAGTAAATACTGAAAATAAGGATGCTTTTTTAGAAGAGTTAATTGTAAGAAGAGAACTTGCATATAACTTTGTCTACTTTAATCCTACATATGATCAATTTCAATATATGACATATGACTGGGCATATAAATCAATGAATCAACACTTAAAGGATAAAAGAGAGTATATTTATTCTAAAGAAGATTATATTAATTTTAATACTCATGATCCATATTTTAACGCGGCCATGATTGAGATGGTTTATACAGGTAGAATGCATTCTTATATGAGAATGTATTGGTGTAAGAAAATTATAGAATGGTCTAGAAGTTATGAAGAAGCATATGATATTGCGATTGAGTTAAATAATTATTACTTTATTGATGGGTTTACTCCAAATGGGTATTGTGGTGTGGCTTGGTGTTTTGGAAAACATGACAGAGCTTGGACTGAAAGACCAATATTTGGTAAGTTAAGATATATGAATGACAATGGCTTAAAAAGAAAGTTTAATATTGAAGATTATGTAGTAAAAATGAATGAAATAAGAAAAGGGGAATAATTATGAATTTTATTAAAATGTATGCGATAGCTTTTGTGGTGTTTTTAGCTATTGACGCTATCTGGTTAGGATTAGTGGCTCCGAAGTTTTATAAAGCTCAAATCGGTCATTTGATGGCTGAAAGACCTAACTTTATTGCGGCTTTAGTGTTTTATTTACTGTTTATTGTTGGGCTTGTATTTTTCCTAAAATCAGGCATAGAAGCTAAAGACTTAGGTAAGGTTGTTTTAACTGGTGCAGTTTTTGGATTCATGACTTATGCAACATATGATTTAACTAATTTAGCAACTTTAAAAGATTGGCCAATCACAGTTACTATCGTGGATTTAATTTGGGGAACCTTCTTATCAACTTCTATTAGTTTATTAACATATTTGATTTATCATTGGATTTGGTAATTTTTGGATGAAGTTATTTAACTTGATTTTAGTTTTAAATAAGAATGAAGATAAAGTTTTAATGTGTCATAGATCAAAAAATCCATATATTGGTAAGTTTAATCTTGTTGGCGGTAAAATTGAAAACGGTGAAGACTATTTAGCTAGTGCTTATAGGGAATTATTTGAAGAGACCGGAATAACCAAAAACGATATATTACTATCAATGTTTATGGATTTTGTTTGGCATCCGATTGACATGAAAATGATTGTTTTTATTGGAAAACTTAAAGAAGACGTAGAATTGATTGAAGAAGTTCACAAACTTCATTGGATTGATATCGAAGAGAATTTCTATGATACCGAAAAGTTTGCTGGAGAAGGTAATATCGGTCACATGATAGAAATCTATAAATTACATCGAGATATAATATTTAAAGATTAGAATTGATAAGATTCTAATCTTTTTTTTCGCCCAAGTTTGCATTTACTAAAGTTTGTATTTATAGTATAATTGTTAAGGAAAGAAAGGGTTTTCATAAGTAGATTATCGAGAGGAGAGTGTAGATGAAAAATTATTCTTTACCCCCATTTAAAATCAAAATGGTGGAACCAATAAAACTTATTTCAAAAGCAGAAAGAGAAAAGAAATTAGAACAGGCGGGTTTTAATCCTTTTAGATTAAAATCAGAAGATGTTTTTATTGATCTTTTAACTGATTCAGGAACAGGAGCAATGTCTCATTTTCAATGGGGAGCATTGATGATGGGTGATGAAGCATATGCTGGTTCTAGAAGCTTTTATCGCCTAGAAGCGGCGGTTAAAGAGATTACAGGATATAAGTATGTAATTCCGGCTCATCAAGGCAGGGGAGCTGAACAAGTTGCTTTACCGAACTTAATTAAAAGACCAGGGATGTATGTTATATCAAATATTCATTTTGATACAACTAGAGCCCATGTAGAATTAGCTGGTGGTAGAGCGATTGATTGTGTTTGTAAAGAGTGTTTTGATCTGGAGTTGGATTATCCTTTTAAAGGTAATTTTGATTTATTAAAATTAAAAGAGATAATCGCAGATAAGAAAAAAGAAAATATTGCCGCAATTATCATGACTATTACTAATAATTCCGCTGGCGGACAACCAGTATCTTTAGAGAATATGCGTGAAGTTAATAAGATTGCCAGAGAAAATGGCATACCTGTAGTTATCGATGGGGCTAGATATGCTGAAAACGCATATTTTATCAAACTTAGAGAAAAAGGTTATGAAAATAAATCTGTTAAAGATATAGCGAGAGAGCAATTTGATTTAGCTGACTTGTTTTTAATGAGTAGTAAAAAAGATGGTCTTGTTAATATCGGTGGGTTAATAGCGATAAAAGATAATGAAGAAATGTTTAGAGCTTGTCAGGTTAGAGTCATACCGATGGAAGGGTTCCCAACATATGGTGGGTTATCCGGAAGGGATATGGATGCTTTAGCTGTTGGCTTAAAAGAAGCTTTAGAAGAAGATTATTTACAATATCGTCTTGATGAAATTAGATATTTAGGAGATAAATTAAGAGCTGGAGGAGTTCCTATTCAGTATCCGACTGGTGGACACGCGGTATTTGTTGATTGTGGAGCAATCTGTCCACAAATTCCTTTTAACCAATTTCCTGCCCAAGTTATTTGTAACGAGTTATACCTTGAAGGCGGAATAAGAGCGGTAGAAATCGGATCACTTTTATTAGGTAGAGATCCAGACACTCATGAAAATCTAAGAGCGGATAAAGAATTTTTAAGACTGACTATACCACGTAGAACATATACGTTAGAACACTTGAATTATGTAGCTGAGTGTTTGATTGAAGTAAGTAAAAGAGGGCCAAAACTAAAAGGATTGGAATTCGTTTATGAGTCCCCTATCTTAAGGCATTTTACTGCAGAATTTAAACCAATCAAGTAAAGAGAGGATTTTTATGAGTTTATTAAATGTGAAATCAGAAATTAAAGAATTAAAGAAAGTGCTTTTACATAGACCGGGAAGAGAACTCGAAAACCTAACTCCAAAATGGTTGAACCAACTATTGTTTGATGATATCCCTTGGTTAGATCTAGCGCAAAAGGAACATGATGCTTTTGCAGATATATTTAGAAAAAATGGTGTTGAAGTATTGTATTTAGTTGATTTGGTAGCTGAAGCTTTAGAAACATCTGAAGATGTAAAAAATGAATTTATCAATCAATTCATTGAAGAAGCCTCAATAACAAGCGATACTTTAAAACTATTAATTTTCGATTATTTAAAGTCCATGAAGATTACAAAGAAAATGGTAAGTGCTACGATGGCAGGAATTAGAAAAGATGAAGTTCCAAATTTCACAAAAAGAACTTTATCAGATTATATTCGTGATTATCCGTTCGTTACTGATCCAATGCCGAATTTATATTTTACCAGAGACCCATTTTCAATTATTGCTAATGGAGTTTCAATTTCAAAGATGTTTTCAGTAACAAGATCAAGAGAAACTATCTATGGAGAATATATCTTTAAATATCATCCGATTTATGGAAACAAAGATATTCCTCATTACTATAATCGTCAGCTGGTACCAACATTAGAGGGTGGAGATATTCTTGTATTAAACGACAAGATATTGGCTGTCGGCGTTTCTGAAAGAACTCATCCAGCAGCAATTGAAAGATTAGCAAAAAACTTATTCTATTACAATAAAACCGATTTTGAAATAGTCTTAGCTTTTGATATCCCTAAGAGTAGAGCTTTTATGCATTTAGATACTGTATTTACGCAGGTTGATTATGATAAATTCTTAATTCATCAAGAATTAAGACATGTTATTAAAGCCTACGAAGTTACAAAATCAAAAACGCATAAAGAAAAACTTGACGTTTTGCCAATTGAAGGGAAATTAGATGATATCTTATCTAAATATTTAGGAAGAAATATTACACTTATTCCATGTGGTGGTGAAGATGATCCTGTGGCTAGTGATAGAGAACAGTGGAACGATGGAGCTAATACAATTGTAATTAGACCGGGTGAAGTAATTGTTTATGAAAGAAATCATATTACTAATAGTCTTTTGGAGCAAAATGGAATCAAGATTCATAAAATGCCATCTAGTGAATTATCTAGAGGTAGGGGCGGACCTAGATGTATGTCTATGCCTTTTGAAAGAGAATAGTTGACAATTGTTTTTATAGTGGTATAATAAAGTTGATGTTATTGACATATGTCAAAAATGGAGGTGTTATTATGCCAAGAAGAGATGGTACTGGACCTAATGGTTATGGGCCTTTAACAGGAAGAAGAATGGGTAATTGTAATCGCAGAGATGGAAATAGAACTGGCTTTGGAATGGGTTACGGAAGAAATCTCCAATCTTCTTACACAAAAGAAGATTTGTTAAAGGAAAAAGAACTATTAGAACAAAGACTAAAAGATATCGACAAGAATTTAGAAGAAAAATAATAAGTAATAAGCGACCTTGGTCGCTTATTACACTTTAAGGAGATGAATTATTATGATTATTGTAATACCAACAAAAACAAGCGGTGAAAAATCTTTTATTTCAGAAAATTTTGGAAGAGCAAACTACTTTTATGTTTATGATACCCAAAAACAGATTGGCGAAACATATATAAATGAACATTTAGACAACCCTCATGGTGTTGGCATTAAGACGGCTGAATTCGTTTTAAAACACAAAGCTGATATTATAATTTCGCCAAGAATTGGTGAAAAATCCATGGAACTGCTTAGAGGTAATGTTAAAGTATTCATTCCTAACGATTCTATTGTAAAAGAAAATATCAAGGATTTTCTTGATGGGAACTTAAAGGAGTTAATTTAGTTTGAGAATAGCTGTGTTAAGTGGTAAAGGCGGAACTGGAAAAACATTTATATCGGTAAATTTAGCTTACGTAATAAAAAACGCAGCTTATTTAGATTGTGATGTAGAAGAACCCAATGGAGATTTATATTTCAAAGGTGATAAAATTGTAAAACAAGTTGATGTAGATATTCCAGTTATTGATCACGATGCTTGTACACTTTGCGGAAAATGTGCAGATTTTTGCAGGTTTAATGCTTTAGCGATAATCATTGATAAGGTGAGAGTTTTCTCTTCACTATGTCATTCCTGTGGTGGATGTAAGCTGGTTTGTCCTGTTTCTGCGATAACTGAAGTAAAAAAATCAATAGGAACAATAAAAGAAACAGAATTTGAAGGTCACCGAGTCATAGGTGGTGAAATGAATATAAAAGAAGAAACTGGTGTAAAAATAATTGATGAAATAATCGAAATTTCAAAAGACATTTTAGAAGATGTAGTTATTGATTGCCCACCAGGTAATGGATGCAGCGTCATGGGGAGCATAAAAAATGCGGATTATTGTTTATTAGTTGCTGAACCAACAATTTTCGGTTTACACAATTTAAAAATGGTTTATGAGTTAACTCAAGTGTTTGAAAAAAAAGTTGGTATAGTAATTAATAAAGCATCCCAACATAAAATAATTAATGACTTTGCGGAATCTGAAAATATTGAAGTGCTTTTAGAAGTACCATTTGATAAAGAATTAGGGTTGATAAATTCTAATGGTGAAATAGCTGCCAAAGATATGAAGTACAAACATTTTTTTGAAAAATTAGCTGATAAGTTATTGGTGAGAAAAGTATGAAAAAACTTCTAATATTAAGTGGAAAAGGCGGCACTGGAAAAACTACCTTTGCTAGTAATTTTATTAATATTTCTAAAGCTCGTGTTTTTGCAGATTGCGATGTTGAAGCACCAAATTTGCATCTTGTATCGGCAATTAAAGACGTAAAAAAGCGCGAAAACTATTATGGTTTGGACAAATCAGTCATTGATCAAGAACATTGCATTCAATGCGGACTTTGTAAAGAATCGTGCAAGTTTAGTGCGATTAGTTTTGCTGATAGTATGTATGAAATAAATAAGCATATGTGCGAAGGATGCGGAGTTTGTAATTATGTGTGTCCTGTTAATGCTATAAGTTTTGTCAAGTATATAGATGGTGAAATTTGTTTATATGAAGATAGGCAAGTATTTACGACCGCTGAATTACAAATGGGTAGTGGAAATTCAGGGTTATTGGTTACCAAAGTTAAAAAGAATATGCAGGAATATATCAAGGAAGATGACTTAGTTATCATTGATGGACCGCCAGGTATTGGATGTCCAGTTATAGCTTCAATGTCTGGTGTTGATATGATTCTTTTGGTTGCAGAACCTTCAGTTTCAGGAATCTCGGATTTGAAAAGAATCATTAAAACAGCTACAAGTTTCCATTTGCCGATTGCAATATGTATTAATAAGCATAATTTGAACTCGAGATTAACAAACGAAATAATAAAATATACAAAAGAAAATAAATATAATTTTGTTGGAAAAGTAGGATATCATAAAGCAATTATCGATAGCATAAATAATGGAGTTTTCTTAGAAGAAAATTCCAAAGCTTATAAAGAAATTAAAGAAGTATATATAAATACGTTGAAGATTTTTTCATAAGCATTTAAATATTAATTAGAGTAGTAATTATGTTATAATTATTCACATAATATGAGGTGATTTTTATGTTTACTACTATTCTTAGTATGCAAAAAGAAAAAAAATACATTATTCAAGGGTCAATCGTGTTTATAATTTTTATGGGATTATATACATTGCTTGATTTTTTAAATATCGGTTATGATGGAATGTTGGAAGAATATGGTATCTTTTTAGTAATTGGAAATATTTTACTGAATGTAGTTATGGCATTCATAAGTGCATTCATGTGGAATGTCTCAACCGCTTTAGTTAAATTGACCGGTAGAGAAGGCAAAGGATCGTTTATGTCAGGTGCGGCAGTGATATTTGGAATGTTGACATATGGTTGTACCCCTTGTGTAATAGCTTTTTTCTCAACGATAGGAATAACATTCGCTGTAGCAGTATTGCCTTTAGCAGGATTACCTTATAAATTCCTTGCTTTAGTACTTCTAGTTTTAGGATTTTTCTGGTTGAGGTATGAAGCAAATCACGTTAAATGTAAAGTAAAAAAAGAAAACCCAAATTAATGGGTTTTTTCTTTTAACATTGAAAAAAAACCTTTATAATGATATTATTTAGATAATAAAAAACAAGAAAGTAGTGATAGTTTTGGCAATCTTGGAAGTTAAGAATCTAAATAAGTATTATATACAAGGAAAATATAAAAACCATATTTTAAAAAACATCACCATGAGTGTAAACGAAGGTGATTTTTTAGGTATTATAGGACCATCTGGATCTGGTAAAACAACTCTGCTTTATTGCCTAAGTTCATTAGAAACCATAGATAATGGCGAAATTAGTTTGGATGGCCAAAACATAAATAATTTAACAGACTCTTTAGTGTCGGAATTGCGTCAAAAACATTTAGGGTTTATTTTCCAATTTTATAATTTAGTTCCTAACTTAACAGCATACGAAAATGTGCTGCTAGCAAGTGTAATAGCTGGAAAAAATGATGAAGACAAGATTAATGAATTATTTGCTTTGGTTGGTATGAGTGAGTACCGAGATTATTATCCGAATGAGTTATCTGGAGGTATGCAACAAAGAATAGCGATTGCAAGAGCTTTGGTTAATACCCCAAGAATCCTTTTTGCTGATGAACCTACGGGAAACCTTGATCAGAAAAAAGGAAAAGAAATAATGGATTTGCTAGAGAAACTAAATAAGGATGAAAATTTAACCATTATTTTAGTTACTCATAATGAAGATTATTTAAAATACTGTAATAAAACGATTAATTTGATAGATGGTGAGTTTATTGACAACAAATAAATTTAGTTTTTTAATCGCCAAGAGAAATGCCCTTCATAATAAAAAAACAACAGCGGTGATAATTATTACTTTATCACTTATTTTCGCTATATTTATGATGATGATGGGTATTAAGGAGATATATAAAACTGTATTTACTGCTGATTCTCAAAACGCTTATCCAAATATAGATATCGTAATTAGCTATGATGAATACTCGGAAGCTAGATTTATAAACAAAAGAAATCTTACCGATGATTATGATGAAATTAATTATGCTTTATCATTTTTCAATCTCCAAGTTCTTACAGAAAAAGGTGAAGATACTTTTTACTCACAATTGCTATCTTCACTTCCACATGAATTTGAAATATTAATTGATAAAGACATAACTATTAGAGATGATGAAGCAATTATTTCAAAAAGCTTAGCCGATGAAAAGAATCTTAAGCCAGGAGATAGTTTTAGTTTTTATATTTTGAATGATGTTTATGAGTATACAGTTAAAGAAATAATTGAAGATAATGGGATTTTTAGTGGTAGAGTTTTCTATGTTGAGAAAGCGGATTTGTTGGAAAAGATTTATGATGTAAGTTATTTAAGTAATTTTGGCAATGCAGTATACATCAATACGGATAATATTGATGAAGTATATGATAAGTTGTTAAACGATGTAAACTATCAAAATTATGGAATCAGATTAGTAGTTGATGAAGAACAAATCAATAGTTTAATCAATGAATATATATCAATTATCGCTTTAGCAGGGATTTTGGTTTTGGTAGCATTAATAATAGTTTTAAACTCTTTATTTTTAATAGTGCTTAAAGACATTTTTCAAGAAATAGGCGTTTTTGAAACTTTAGGAGATAATAAAAAATTAGGTTATCGAGTGTGTTTCTTTCAGTGGATGATCTCAGTTTTTATTAGTTTTATTATTGGGCTTTTCATCGCGCATATAGTTATCTATATCGGCGGGAGATTTTATGGAGTTAATGATTTAATCCTTATTAATCCACTCATTATTTTACTTAGCTTCATAATTATACTTGTCTTTATTATAATAAAAAATTTTATATTAGTAAGAAAATTCTATATTAAGAACTCGATAGATAAAATACGTGATAAACGTTTCGTTTTGAGGCTTTATAACCATTATTTTATTGGAGTTATTGCGATAATTTTCTTAGCGGTATTAATAATTAAACCTTTTTCATTAAGATTTAATTCTCTAGTTATTGTTCTTTCGTCGATTTATTTAAGTTTGTCAATTATCATTTTTGTAGCACAAAAACTATCGAGATTGTTTTCAAAAAGGAAGACTTTATTTTCATTGTTTAACGCAAGACATATAGAACATAATAAGAATATTCATCAGTCTTTGTCAGTAGTGTTTGTTGCTTTAATTGTTATTGTTATTATGCTGACGGTGAGATTTTTTATTGATAATCAAATAAAAGAAGTTAGAGATTCCAATGATTTTGATATTGTAATGACTAACATCCATAATTATGATGATAATTTAATCGATGAAATTAAGAATTATGACACTTTAGAAGTTAACCCTTCATTTATTCATGAAAAAGTAATAGCTAGATATGGTGAATCTTCTAGTTTTATGATTAAAATGATAGTATCAGTTGATATTGAAAAGTTTGATGATTATTTTAACTATGTTTTAGATGAAATAGATCAAGTGTATATAGATAATTCAATGCCTTATATTCTTTTGCCACAATCATATGAGATTGTATTTGGAATTAAAAAAGGTGACATTATGGAGTTGGACTTATCACCAGATTTAAGAGGGTTTAATTTTGTGGTTGCTGGTTTTGTTAGAACAGATTTTGACCAATTTGCATATACTAATCTCGTTGACAAAATTGATGCTTTGGATTTGAAATATAATTCAATAATGATAAATTCTAATAATCCCGAAGCTTTGTTCGATGATTTAATTAAAGATTACGGCGGACAAATGTATTACTTGATTGATGCTAGAGCGACTTTAGAGGGCCAGATTGCAATCTCTAAAAATGTTCTTGCTTTATTTACGGTAATAACGGTATTTGTAGTTTTTAGCTTTATGTTCGTTGTCTTCAATAATACTTACTTGAAATTCTTTGCTCTTAAAAATGATTATTCTAAAGTAAAGGTACTGGGTTCTACAAATAGGTTGATTTTTAAAAATTTATTTAAAGAATTATTAATCTTAGTTTTATCTCTAGTTCTAGTCGGACTAGTCGAAGTCTTTATTTTGTCTGGGTACTTAAAGAATCTACTATTGTTTTTCGATTACTACAAAAACATGAGTGTTAACTATTTGGCTCTAATTCTTGGATATTTGATAGTATTCTTCAGTTTGTTTTTAAGTTATGTTTATTATTATAGTTATGTGAAACATATCAATCTAGCTGATGAAATTCGGGTTTTATAAAATAAAATCAAAAGTTTTATATATCAAAATATAGACAAATTTGTCTATATTTTCTATTATTTATTAATTGTCATTTGTAATGTTCACGATTAAGTATTATAATATATATACAAATATTATAATTTGCATGACGTAAATTATTATATCCAATAAGGGGAGGAAAAGAATGAAAAAATTATTTTTAGTATTTATCATGCTATTTTCTGTTTTAGGTATTGCTGCTTGTGGTGGTAATCCTTCTAACGTTGAAATTAGTTATGACGAACAAATCGCATTTCCAACCAATTTAACTATAGACGGAAAAACTTTAAGTTGGGACGCTGTAGAAAATGCGGCTGGATATTATGTATATGCTGATGGAGAAGAAGTTAAAGAAGTTAAAACTAATTCATATGATTTCTCAAGTTTAGATGGAACAAGAATTATTTTTACCGTTATTACTAAAGCTCCAAAAGGTATGCAAGACTCTGCTCAAAGTGCTTCAGTTGCTTATGTAGAAAATAAAGAACAAGAAGTTACTGCTATGCAATTGGCTTTAAGCGAAAACTTACCTATGGAATTAGATCCTGGATTTGCTGAAGAATTAGTAAATAAAGGGATGTTAGCATCTGAGTTTGAAGATATGGTGGATGCTTTCATGACATTCGTTGAAGACATGGATGATGTTGATAACATGAATGAAGGATTTGCAGTTATCGATACAATGATGGAAAGCGTTGAAAATCCTGAAGCTATCATTTCTGCAGTTGTAAAATACTTACTTCCTGATTTATTAGATCAACAAATCGAAATGTTAGAAGATGACCAAGCTTGGTATCAATCAATGATTGATGATGACCAAGATTATTGGGGTTATTATCAAGAACGTGTTGATGAAATCGATGACGAAATTGCCGCTTTAGAAGAATTACAAGATATGTTAGCTGATTCATCTGATGAAGTTGTAAAGACTGTATTGTTTGTTATTGATTACATTATGAGTATCGAAGAAATGATTACAGAAGACTTAATCACTAAGATTCAAAATTTAAGTGAAACAGAAGGACCAGAAGACTTAAATGTTGCGGAATTAGTTTTAGTTAAAGACGAAATCGTAAATATTTTAAGAACTACTATGCCAGATTCTACAGATGTAATTCTTGCTATCAATACTTTATATTCTATGACTGCAATCTTAGAAGAAATGCAAGAAGTACAATTTGGTGACATGGGAAGCCCAGAAAAAATGGCAGGAACAATGTTATTGTCATTTGAAGCTTTCATTAACTATGTTGACAATTTTGATCAAGCTTTCTTCGAAGATTTAAAAGCAATTTTGACAAGTACTGATCACGAATATACTCAACAAGCTAAAGTAGCTACATTGGTTATTAAATATTTCGATAACTTCTTAGAAGAAAATGAAGATCTTTTAGATGAAATCGACAATGTTTATACAGAAGAAGAAAAAGAAGCAATGTTTAATGATTATGTAGAAACTCTTGAAGATGCAATAGCCGATGAAGGCATGACATTAGATTTAGCATTCATTAATTACGATCAATTAATGGCTGTCAGCGAAATTTTTGATGAAGCATTCAACGATTTATTAGATGCATTTGTTGAATCAGATGGCGCAATCTTATTGTTAATTGCTGAAATCAATATTTTAAATGATGAGTTTTATCAAGAACCTTGGGAAACTAGAGATTGGGATGAACATGATTATAATAATACTGTTTATCAATTCAAGGTTATGAATGAAGTAGTTACATTATTGAACGCTGTTGTTAGCGAAGGAACTCAAGAAGATTTTGAAACTGTAAGAGGTTTAATCATTGACTATGTTGGCTTTGTAATTCCAATGGCTATGGGTAGTATGATGAATGTTGAAAGTACTGATAACAGTATGGATTTAACATCAATTATTACTGATATTGAAACTTTCATGGAAAGTACTACAGAAGAACAATATGGATTAATCAAAAACATATTCGCTTATCTTGATGAAGAAGATGTATTCTTAGATTATGCAAATGCATACGTTACTCTTTATGAAGACAACTATGAAGATATTTATTCTGAAGACAATGACTATTTCCTATTTGCATTCTTAATGGATGTTTATGATGGTTTAGTTGATAATGAAACTCGTGGATACTTAGACGGCATCATCGATGCAGTTGTAGTATTGTTAGAAAACGAAATGCTTGCGGATTTAGAAGTTGATTCATATCCTGATCTTGTAACTGACATTTTAGATTTTCTAGATACTGTTTCTGGAGAAGTAGCTGGATTTGATTACACAAACTTAACTACTGCAAACAAAACAAGAATCGATGAAATCATGGAAGATTTACAAGATATAATGTGGGCAAAATAGTAACTTTATTTTAAACTTAAACAGAAACTCATAAATGGAGTTTCTGTTTTTTTGTTTTATGAAAAAACGCTGATATAATTAATAGAAAAAGTGTGGTATAATTTTTCATAAAGGTTGTGATAGTATGAGTATAAAAAACAGTGTAATTGATCGTTTAATTAAGATATATATTAATAGAAAGATCAATTACAAAGTTGATTTTGGGGATTTAAACCCCAATAGAGAAGACACTTATATTTTGCTTGGAAATAACTCTTCTTTATTAAATAGTTTTTATGTTTCGAATCTTTTAAAAAATAAGCCTATAGTTGTTTTAAACGAACTTCAAAAAACAAATAGATTCGCTAATTACTTCTTTGCTAACTATGATTTTTGGCTTTTTAAGCGGAATTTAGATTTTGATACGGTTTTAGTAAAAAATATTCATAATTCGCTAGAAAAAAACCCGGTCTTAATTTTTCCGGAAGTTGAAACCAGTTTTTTTGGTGAAGTCCAAGATATTCCAAAATCAATCGCTAAACTAATTAAAAAAGAAAAAAAAGATGTAATATTATGCCAGATTAACGGTAGTTATTTATCTCACCCAAGATGGGGTTTAAAAAATACAAAGAAGGGTTTAGTTGAGTTTAATTTCAAAACCATTTTAACTAAGTATGAAATTGAGAATACTAAACTAGATGAAATATATGAAATAGTTAAAGATAACTTAAAATATAACGATTACGATTGGAATAGTAAGCATAAGCACTTTTATAATCCCAAAAATAGGGCTTTAGGATTAGAAGGATACTTATACATTTGTCCAAAATGTATGAAGAGTCAAACTCTATCTACTAAAAAGAACGATATATATTGTTCTCAATGTGGTCATATTGCTTCTTTTGATGATTTTTCCTTAATAAACGGTTTAGATTTCGATAATTTAGTTAGTTGGGATCAATTGCAGAAAAAAGAATTACCAAAACTTTCTAAAGAAGTAATTTATTCAGAAGGGTCAATGTTTTCATTAAACCCAAAATCAATGGAGTTATCATCTTTGGGACATGCGGATTTAGAGATAATTAGAGGTCAATTGTTTGTATTAAACAAGATGAAAGAGTATATGTTTGAAATTGATAAGATTAAAGGTTTGAGTTTAATTAGAAGAAATGAATTATTTTTTAGATATGGAAAAAAATCATATCTATTCAAATTAAAGGATCCAATGATTATCTTTGATGGCATCAGCTATACTCTGAAAAATAGTAAAAAAAGTATTTAAATCTAAATGTAATGATTTTTGAGAATCTATTTAAAAAGAACGGCATTTATGGTAATATAAAACTGAATTATATTAAAGGGAGGATTTAGTATGAATATTTATTATTGTGAGCTTTGCAAAAGAATTTGCTATACTTACCCAGTTGATTCTACTTTAGTTTGTTGCGGAGAAGAAATGATACTTCTTAAGCCTAAAAAAGAGGAAGAAGGAAATGAAAAACACTTACCTGTTGTTGAAAAAATTAGTGACAACAAAATAAGTGTAAAAGTTGGGTCAGTTCCTCATCCAATGCTTGAAAAACATTTTATTCAATGGATTTTTGTAGAAAACGGCGACAAATACTATATCAAGACTTTTAAACCTGAAGATAAGCCAGAAACTGAATTCTTTGTAGATTTTTCTAAAGAAATCAAGGTTTATGAGTATTGCAACATCCATGGTTTATGGATGAAAGAATTTAAATAGTAATTAAGAAGTAAAGAAAAAGCCTTTTCTTTAACAAGGCTTTTTCTTTTAACTTATATTGGGGGGGCGTTTATCTTGGGCTTTGATTTTATTGAATTGCTTAAGTATCTTTTTTTAGGCTTAATTCAAGGAATTACAGAGGTTTTACCGGTTTCTTCTAGTGGGCATGTTGAATTGACCAAAGCTTTAGTTGGGTTGGATATTGAACAAGATATTATATTTTTGATATTGTTAAACACCGGATCTTTGTTTACTTTCATAATAATCTATTTTAAAAGATTAAAGGAGTTAATAAAATCTTTTCTTATTTATGTGTTCAAACCATCAAAAAGATTAGAAAACGAAGAAAACACACTATTTTTAGTCAAAATTTTAGTCGCTTGCATTCCGGCGGGGTTAGC
>PGXI01000101.1 GCA_002839125.1 Tenericutes bacterium HGW-Tenericutes-5 | reverse complement strand
CTCAATCTTTGATATTCAAGTAAAAAGACTTCATGAATATAAACGCCAACTAATGAATGCTCTTCATATCATGAGCATGTACAACACTTTAAAAGCAAATAAAGAATTTAGAAAAGAATTTGTTCCTCATACATACATTTTTGGGGCTAAAGCAGCCGGAACTTATTACTTCGCAAAAAAAGTTATTAAACTAATTAACACTATTGCAAAAAAGGTTAATAATGACCCAGAAACTTCTCCATATTTAAAAGTAGTATTCGTGGAAAATTATAATGTTACTTACGCAGAAACTATCATGCCTGCAGCAGATATTTCTGAACAAATTTCAACCGCCTCTAAAGAAGCCAGCGGAACTGGTAACATGAAGTTCATGATGAATGGAGCTTTAACTCTAGGTACTCTAGATGGAGCGAACGTTGAAATCAATGAACTTGTAGGTGACGATAATATCTTTGTTTTCGGCATGAAAAGCGATGAGGTCAACAACCTATATGAAAAGGGTGGTTATAACCCTAAAGAAATCTATGAATTTGACTCAGAGATTAGAATTCTTTTAGATCAACTTGTTAATGGTTTCTTTGAAGACGTTGATCGATATGAGTTTAAAGAAATCTTTGACAACTTAGTTTATCGTGATCATTATTTTGTTTTAAAAGACTATCAAGCATATAAAAATGCTCACTTTTTAGCAAATCAAAGTTATAAAGATAAGCACCAATGGGCAAAAAAAGCTCTTATTAACATAGCTAAAAGCGGTGTATTCTCATCAGACCGTTCAATTCAAGATTATGCCAAGACAATTTGGCATTTTAATTCTGTACTTAAAGGTTGATTTTTTCAACCTTTTTGTACTTTTTTATGGAGGAAAATAAAAATGAGTGATTGGATTGATTTAACAGTATTAATCAAAAAGACGAATCTGACTTTTCCTGGGGATGAAAAGTTCGAAATTACAAAAGTCAAAAGTTTATCTGAAGATGGCTATAATTTAAACCAACTCTATTTAAACATGCACCTAGGTACCCATATCGATTTTAAAAACCACGTATCTGTCAAAGAAGAAGAAATCGACTTTAACGATTTTTTAGGCAAAGCTAATGTTATTAGACCAAAAATAATCGATATGATTGTTTCAACTGATGACTTAAGAAACAAGTATGAAGAACTGCTTTACAAAGAGAGAATTTTAATTCTTGATTTACACAATGCCCAGAAGTTTAATACTAAAGCTTATTTTGAACCCCTTTACTTTGAACCCTCTATCTATGCTTTTTTAAGAGAGTATAACATTAGTTTATTAGGCGCTGATATTCCTACTTTTATGTATAAAAATGAGAATGACTTAAAAATGCATAGAGAATGCTTAAAAAACGGAATCAGACTTATTGAAAATTTAACTAATTTGCATCAGTTAACTTCACATATCTATTTTTTAGGTTTGCCTTTAAGTATTGAAGGCATTGAAGCCTCACTAATTAGAGCTGTCGCAAAAAATATATAATTATAGTTGACAATCAGTTTAAATGTCTATATAATTTAATTGTTAAAAACACTTCAGGGCAGGGCGCAAATCCCTACCGGCGGTATAGTCCGCGAGCCTTTTAAAAGAGGCATGATTAGGTGAAACTCCTAAACCGACAGTTACAGTCTGGATGGAAGAAGTAATATTATAGCTCTATCTATCGCCTGAATTATGTCCGTTTTTGACGGATATTTTTTTTGGAGGAAAAAACATGAAAAACAGAAACAACATTAGAAAATTATTGATTATCGCATTACTTGCAACTATTTCCGTTGTCCTAATGATTTTGGAGTTTCCACTACCATTTGCGCCAAGTTTTTATGAACTGGATTTTTCTGAAATTCCCGTATTAATCGGCGCTTTTGCTTATGGACCATTAACTGGTGTAGTAATTGAAGCAGTTAAGATATTACTCAACTTAATGTTCACAGGTTCGATTACTATGGGTGTAGGAGAACTAGCAAACTTCTTAATCGGTATCTCATTAGTAGTACCAGCTAGTATGATTTACTACCGTCATAAAACAAGAAAACGAGCCGTTATTGGACTCGTTGTCGGAACATTCGCTATGGTAACAATGGGAGCGGTTCTAAATGCATTTGTATTATTACCAGCCTATGCATTCTTTATGTCAACACCGGAATACACTTTAACAATCGCTGATTTTGTGGCTGCTGGAGCTGCAGTTAATCCTTTAGTCACTAATCTTTTTAGTTTTATAATGTTTGCGGTTGTACCTTTTAATCTTTTTAAGGGCATTTTAGTGAGTGCTGTGGTAATATTAATATATAAGCGTGTGTCAATGCTAATCAAAGCAAAGGATAGTGAGGATTTTGAAGAGATTATTTAAACTTTCAGTAATTATGTTACTTGCAATTCTAATTACTGCCTGCGACAAGACAACTACAGAGTCAAGTTATTTAGATGTTGATTACTCAGATTTTGTCGGCCAGTTCATTGAAGAAGTTGAAGAACAGTTAGATATGCCAAGCGATGACTATTATGTCTATTATTATGGCCCAGGATGTTCGGCTTGTATTGAAATTAAACCAGAAGTACTTGACCGATTCTACCGTGCCAAGAATACGACTATTTACTTCGTTACCGTATATAATGAGTTAGATTTAAACCCAGATACAGGCGTTACTGCCACACCTACAGTAATCAGGGTTGTTAACGGCCAAGTTGCCGAGTTTTATGAAGGCGTATCAGAAATAAGAAGTATACTTAACCAAATAACTTAAAGTGCATCATTAAAGTAATCAGTAACTTTATTCGGTAAATTTAAGTTTCTTTGAACGTTATTATCAGTAAAATAATAGATATTATAAGAGGATAAATTAGATTTTCCTGATCTTGTTCTATTGGTAATAGTTTCAGTTATTCTCTCTGGTAAATATGAGTTTGACTGTGGAATAGAATAACGATACTTAAGAACAGTTTTATTAGTTTTTTCCATAAACTCTAAAACTGTTTTTTTATTTTTCATCTTGATTTTAAAATCTTCGATATTTTCCCACTTCAACCAAAACAAATATTTGTTTAAGATATCATTTATTTCACTCAAAGTGTTTATTTCTAAGACTCCTTCTGTTACTTCGTCATAAATCAAACCTTTATTCTTTTTAATATAGATAGTAGTTCTTTTATTTTGTCTGATTTTATAGATTTCATCAAAATTCAAATCTTTACTGATAAAAATATAATCTTGAGGCTTTCTCCTTAGAAATAAGACTCCAACAATTATACAAACTAAGGAAATACTTAAGAAAATTCCTAAAAAGATTGACATAAAGCGGATATATTCAATATCGCTAGCTTGATGTAATTCCTCATTGATTTCAAAAGGAACCTCAAGTAACCATAAAACGACAAATGGAATCGCTACACTCAAGTAAATAAATCCATTAAGAAATAAGAAAAAAGCCGGATTTATATTCTTCTTTTTGATAATACTGTAATCTAAATTGTCAAACCTTAAATTAATTTGATTGTTAATCACTTTATCCACCTCATTTAAACATCTTAAAGAATTATAACAAATATCTAGTTTTTTATAAATAATATGTTCAATAATTATAAAATAAGTGTTACAATAAAATGTAAAGAAATAGAGAAAAGGCGTGAAGTGAATGAATACTATTAAAATTGATAAATACTTTCGCGGCATGGTAGCTAATAACGGACTAAGTGGTATTGAAACCGAAAATACAATTTTTTCGTTTTTAGCCGCAGCTAATCGCTCATATTTCGGGATCAGTTGTGAACTTTCCATGTCAAAAGATAATAAATATATCGTTACCGGCTGTGATAGCCTTTTAAAATATGGACTATTGAATTTAGATATCCCTAGTTTTTCCTATAATGAGTTAAAGAAATTCGCACTTGTTGACCGGAAAACCGGGAACTTAAATGAATTTGTTTTTATACCAAAATTTGAAGACTACCTTTCAATATGTAAAGCATATAATAAGTTCATGTTCATTAAGATCAAGGACTCTTTAGAAGTAGATCAAATTCTTCAAATTGAAGAAATCTTAAAGCAACATGATATTGTTGAAGAGTTTTCTTTAATTGCTGAAAACAAGAAACATCTTCAAGCATTAAAAAAAGTTTTCCCAACCAACTGTCTATATTATCATGCGCGTATGGTTGACGATGATACATTGGATTACTGCCAAAAACATGGTATTAATCTCTACCTGGACCATCATAAACTCAAAAGAGATCACATCAAAGATTTACACCTTGTTGGTCTTAAAGTAATAACGGGAGTTGTCAATGATAAAGAGACAGCCGAGAAAATGATTAAATATGACGTGGATTTTTTATTTACTAATATCTTAGAATAATGTACAATATTTTTTGATAAGATTTTCTGACTTTTAGGAGGTAAATGATGAACACAACAATTGAAACAATTTTAAGTAGAAGAAGTATTCGCTCTTATCA
>PGXI01000100.1 GCA_002839125.1 Tenericutes bacterium HGW-Tenericutes-5 | reverse complement strand
CCTTTAGGCACAGTTTCATGGCTTTATGTTAGGGCTGTCAAGAAAATGAAAGAATTTTTGAAAGGAGATAATTATGAAATTTAAAGAATTTAAAACTGATTTAAAAGCAAATGCAAAATTTAATATTGTTAATAATTCTGATGATTTTAATATTAGAAGTTATCTTCCTTTTGAAAGAAAAAATCAAAAGAATTACTTCCGTTATGCATTAGTAAGTTTAGCGCTATTATTCCTTGTTGGAATGGGTGGATTTATGTATTTGAATTTGAATCCAGTTAGTTACCTAGAAATGGAAGTTAACCCCGGAGTTGAAATTCAGTTAAACCGTTTTAATCGTGTTGTTGGTGTTACAGCTACAGATAGTAACGCAAATGATATTGAAGCAGAATTGAATTTAAAATATAAGCGTCTTGATGATGCCTTAGTATTAATCTATGATTATTATATTGATGAAGGTTTAACTGTAGAAGATAACTTGTATGTGCTTTATGGAATCGACGCTAGTTTAAGTAATAGAGAGACAATTAATACAGTTATAAATGAGAATTTACCTAATAATGTAAAACCAATAGTTCTTGTCGGTAACTTTAGTGACGTTAATTTCTCAAGTGGTGAGGAAATTGCTTCACCTATGACACCGGATGGAAGTATTGATTATAATAATGATATTGGACAAGGTGAACAAGTTCCTAATATTGTTGAAGGAAGAAGTTATGAAGAAATTATTATAGACTACGATATTAGTGATTTACGTTTAAGTTTAGTAATTATGCTTTTTAATGAAATGGATGATTTTACAACTGAAGCAGATTTCATCAGTTTACTGGAAATGAATATATCTGAGCTTTACGAATTATATGAAAAATAAAAGTCTAGATTATCTAGACTTTTTTTGTGAACATTCGCGCAATATGATAGACAATAAAGTAACCAATAAAAACCATTACTGCTAATAAGAACACATGATAGCCATTTGGAATATCGCCTAAAACGGGTATTTCGGCTAATCGAAAAGGATTGATCATTAAATACATGTTGTTTGCGTTTTTGTCGATAAAAAGATTACCAATCATCGCCCAAGCGGCTACAGAAAAGATTCCTATTGTTAAACTGATGGCGTCTTTTTTCTTTATGTTAATATCACCGCGATTAATTAGAATCAAAGGGATTAGCACTAAGAAGAAATGAACGATGACACTTCTAAACATTGGCAGGTTTATTTGAAGTGGGTCTCCGTAAAGAACTGTTACGGGATAAAACACAACTGCTAAGCCTCCAAGGATTGAAGTTAGATAAACGAAGGGTTTAAGTTTTTTTATATCAAACCAGTAAACTATGGGTAAGAGTATATTCATAACTCCGCATAGTTGAAAGGAAAAGAAGGTGTTTATATTAAAGAATGGATGAGTGTAACTGGAAAGTTGTTGATCGAGAGTGTAATACTCATAGATAAATAAAACTTCTGTTGCATATTTGAGAATAAGTATAGCGATTAGAGCGATGGTGATGAATCGGTCTTGATTTTTTCTTTTGAGTGATTTTATTATTTTAAATAAGAGGATAAAGGAGATTATAAATAAAAGAAAATATAGAAGATGGTAAGGACCAAACAAGTATTTAGTTGGATGGTCGTCCATTCCTGTGGTTGTAAAGAAGTCTTTGATGGTCATTATTTATCCCTCCTAATTGATTATTATATCAAAGTAAGTCTCAATTTGTCAGTAAAAAGGAAATAAAAGATTTTTTCTTGAAAAATTATTTAAAAGTAGTAAAATAGTAATACACTCTAAAATTTGAGGTGAAGAATATGAAGTTAACAGTTAAAGGAAAAGTTAGAGAGTTTGACCAACCAGTATATTTAAAAGAGCTTGTAAAAGAGTATAAAGGTACTTATTACGCAGCCTTAGTAAACAACCGTTTAAGGGAGTTATCCTACCGCGTTAGTTATGATGCAGAAGTTGAGTTTTTAGATTATTCATTTTATGATTCAACCCGGATTTATGCGACCAGCATGAGGTTTTTAGTCTGTATGGCGGCTTATAGAATTTATCCGGAAATTCAAATTAAGTTCTCTAATAGTATTTCGATGGGAATCTTTGGTAGAGGTGTTAATAAGACGATAACTAAAGAGATGCTTGATAATATTATTAAAGAGATGGATAAGATTATTTCTGAAGATATTGATATTACAAGAAAGCAAATTTCAATAGATGCAGCTAGAGATTATTATGAGAAATTAGGTTATTTAGATAAAGTTAATACCTTAGAATATCGACATGAAAATGTTAATATTTACAAGTGCGATAACTATAAAAACTATATGTATGGATATATGGTTCCATCTACTGGGTACTTAAAGGATTATGAAATTGTTTATTTGAATCCTGGATTTTTAGTTCAATATCCTAGACGAGAAGAAAAGGGTGAGATTCCTGAGTTTTCTGATTCGCCTAAGTTTTTCAATGTTTTAAACAAGAGTGAAAACTGGGCAATTGATTTAGGTGTTGACATGATTTACAAGATGAATAAATGTATTGAGAGTTGTGATATTCAATCGTTTGTTAAAAAGTGTGAAAACCGTCATGATGAACAGTTAGAAGAACTATCTAATATGATTTCTTCGAAGAAGGATATTAGACTTATAGCAATCGCTGGGCCTTCATCTTCTGGAAAGACGACTTTTTCAAAAAGATTAGAAATAGCGTTAAAAAGTAAAGGTCTTAAACCTTTAATGATTTCGATTGATAATTATTACTTGCCAGTTGAGCAAGCTCCACTTGATGAGTTTGGTCAACCGGATTTAGAGCATTTACATTCGTTAGATCTTGATTTATTTAATCAAAATATTTTAGATTTAATTTCCGGCAAGAGCGTTACTTTACCTTATTATGATTTCAAATTGAAACAAAGACGAATGACAGATTCATTTACAATTGATGAATCCACACCAATCATTATTGAAGGAATTCATGCGCTTAATAATGAATTATCAAACAGTATTCCCCAAAATAAAAAATTTAAGATCTATATTTCTCCGTTTACCCAGATAAATATCGATAATAATAATCCAATTAATCTAACTGATCTTAGATTGTTAAGAAGAATAGTTAGAGACTTACAGTTTAGAAATACAACTCCTGAAGAAACTCTTGACATGTGGCCATCTGTTAGAAGAGGAGAATATCGTTGGATTTATCCGCATATTGAAAACGCAGATTATATTTTCAATTCTGAATTAACTTATGAATTTGCAGTTTTAAAGGTTTTTGCGGAGAATGCATTAAAGCATATTGAAAAAGGAAGCCATCATTTTATTCAAGCTAACAGATTATTAAAGTTTTTAAAGTATTTTAAGGCAATTGATGCTTCATATGTACC
The DNA here is from genome assembly GCA_002839125.1 of Tenericutes bacterium HGW-Tenericutes-5. GTDB lineage: Bacteria > Bacillota_I > Bacilli_A > Izemoplasmatales > Hujiaoplasmataceae > UBA2289. The sequence goes on along the minus strand of PGXI01000100.1, from coordinate 1,165 downwards.
GCAAAATTCGCTTTTAAGAGAATTTATCGGTGGAAGTATATTTGAACACTAAATTTTAGTGTTCTTTTTTTTTCGTGAGTTGTCTTTTTAAAGCTTTTTTTGGTATAATTGTTATAGGTGATGAAATTGGCAAAGAAGAAAGAACAAATTGAAGCGTATAAACCTTTGGGACTTACGAGTCTTGAAGTTAATGAACGAATTGCTTCTGGTAAAACAAATCGTTCGGTAAAATCAAATTTAAAGAGCCCTTGGAAGATTATTAGTAGTAATCTCTTTTCTTATTTTAACTTAATTTTAGCTGTTATTGCGTTACTATTAGTGTCTATTAAGAGTTATGAGAATACCTGGTTCATTGTGATTGCCTTGGCAAACACTTTAATTGGTATTTTTCAAGAGTTTAAAGCTAGATCGATTATTAAGAAGTTATCTTTAATTACCGATTCTAAGGTAAAAGTAATTCGTGAAGGTTTAGAAGTAGAAATAGCAGTTGATGATTTGGTTATTGATGAAATTTTCTTGCTTGACGCTGGAAAGCAAATTATAACAGATGCGGTTGTGGAAGCGGGCGTAATTTCTGTTAATGAAGCCAATCTTACCGGCGAATCACATTCGATTGTTAAAAGTGTTGGTGATAAATTATTAAGCGGTAGTTATGTTATCAATGGCGAAGCTTATGCAAAGGCAGTAGCTGTTGGAAAAGATAATTACATTGAGAGTTTGCAGGCTAAGGTTAAGACTTTGGCTAAACCTAAGAGTGTTATTTTAGGAAGTTTAAGAAAGTTATTGAAACTGATTGGGATTATTATTGTACCACTGGGATTGATGACTTTTTATAATGCTTTTAGAAGATCTGGATTTGACTATCTACCAGACTTTATTGCTAATGACGTCTTATATAAGGATGCGTTGGTAAAGATGGCTGGTTCAATGGTGGCGATGGTTCCTTCGGGATTGTTTTTATTAACCACTGTGACATTCGCGACTTCTGTTATTAAATTAGCTAAAAATAAGACTTTGGTTCAAGAGCTTTATTCAATTGAAACTTTAGCTCGTGTAGATACGCTTTGCTTAGATAAAACCGGAACCATAACCGATGGAACGATGAAGGTTGAAGGTTTTGAGCGTATTGAAAAATCGTTAATCAGTCTTGATGATTATAATGATA
>PGXI01000099.1 GCA_002839125.1 Tenericutes bacterium HGW-Tenericutes-5 | reverse complement strand
CAGCCAAAAAAGGTAAAGTCATAGCGCTGGTAACTGCGTTATCAACACCCTCTTCTTCACCGTCATATACTTCAATTGTCGATAAATCGATTTCATTTTCTTTGAAAACCAAATCGGTTTCTTTTTTTATTAGGAAAAGATCTTCTCCATAAAACAAATAACAATTTCGGTTCATTCAAATTGACTCCTAAAGTTTAAGAAATCTTACTGTTACTATTATATCAAATAATCTGATATTTGTGCATAAGTCTCTTAAATTAAAAATAATAAGCTCTTCTTTTCTCAAAATAAAAGCTGTCAATTATTCTAACATTCAAAATTGGAATATAACTAAAAGTTATTGTACCAAATTCATCGGTTCTAAAGATTCGGTAATTCCTTTCTTTAAGATTACCCAATACTTTTTCTGAAGGATGTCCATAATAATTGGCTCCTACAGATATTAATGCTAATTCGCTTTTAAAAGCATCTAAAAAGGATGGACTTGATGAAGTGTCTGAACCGTGATGGGCTACTTTTAAAACGTCTAATTCAAAACTATAATTATGAATAATTTCGGCTTCAACTTCTTTTTCAATATCTCCGGTAAATAACCAATAATCAATCCCGATTCTTCCATATAAAACTATGGAATTATTGTTTTCATTTTCACTTTTTGACTCATTGATGTTAGTTAATAAAAGATTACCACATCCAAACGAGTCGCCTCTATGAAGAACGGTCTGTTTGAAATCAAAAAACTCAGTAGATATCTGGTTAGTTAACAGATGCTTAACATCTAAATTGTTTATAATATCACTTGCTTCTCCGTAATGATCATCATGCATATGTGTTATAACTAAATAATCAAGATTATCAATGTTGTTATTCTGAAAATATTTGATTAAACTATCATAATCATCACTTTTTCCAGTATCAATTAAAATATCGCAAGTATTGTGATGGATATGGATTGCTTCAGCTTGATTTACATCTATCATTCTTACAAAAGTTGATGGAACTATCGAGTGGTAATTCCACGTCAAAAAAATTGAAATGATACAACCTAGTGTAAAATATTGCTTCTTTTTCTCCTTAAAAAACACTAAATATCCCAAAAGGGATAAATAATATATATAAGTAACCCAAGCAAAACTAAAGTGGAATTCAAGATAAAAATTTAACGAAGCTGAAAGTTCAATCAAATCTTCAAAACCAATTATCAAAACTTGATATAGCTTGCTCAACGGTATAATCAAGGTTATAAATGCCATCGGTAAAAGCAACACACTGACAAAATAAACAAACAAAACATTATAGAAAATATTGAAAATACCAAAACTTCCGTTTAAATTCATGATAATCGGCAAACTAACTAAATTAGCTAAAGCTCCTATTTTCATGACTTGAATGACCTTTTTTTCTGAACCAAATATATCGCTACCTAAAATAATAGAAAAACTAATTAAGAACGATAAAACAAAACCAATATTATAAATTAAATAGGGATTATAAATTAAAAAGCCAATCATAATAAAAGTTAAGTAATCCGTGTTGCTAAAATTGTTATCACTTTTTCTTAACAGACAAATACTCAATAAAGACGCTCGCATTATTGAAAGTAAAAATCCCGTCATTATATTGTAAGCAACCAAGCAAAGAACTAAAATTATATTCTTGGTTTTAGTTTTTAAGTAAAACCGTTTCAAAATAGCATTTATCGCAACGACAATCAAACCTAGATGCATTCCTGAAACCGCAAAAAGGTGGCTTATTCCAATCTTTCTTGAGCCGCTGACAATATCTTCATCCAAACCTTCTTTATCGCCGAGAATGAACAATTTCATATATGTCGAGACATCATCGTCATAATATTCATCAAAATACACTTTTATAGTTTCAGGAATCATTTGAATTACTTTTTTTTGACCTATAACTTTAAAACTAGTCACATTATATTGTCCTACAATATTGTTAGCTTTTAAAAATCTTTGGTAATCGAAACCAAACATGATATTCTTTCGATCGCTAACTATTCTTTGCCCCTCAAATGCTATTTCCATCCCCAACTTTAAATTACTTGAGTCTTTAACGTACAAATAATATTTTCCGCTTTTTGAAATTGTCAGACGATCTTCATCAATCGCAATAATCACCCCAGAATCAACATCATGAAAATTATTATAAATAGGCAATCTTAGATTTAAGATTGCCATTAATATTAAACTATAAATTAATAGATTTCGACTTTTTTTAAACAAAAAAACCAATTCAATTATAAGCAAAACAATAGCTAGATAAGAAGTTCTTGTTAAAAGATATAATACAGCTACTAAAGCTAGATGAATAAACTTAGAACTATCAAACAGTAATATGGTCTTTAATCGCTTCATATACGCTTTGTTTTATCCCCGGAACCAACATAATTTCTTCAATTGTTGTAAAGTATCCATTCTCAATTCGATAGTCAATTATTCTTTGACCATAAATCTCTCCAATACCAACAAGTTCCATCAATCTTTCTAAACTAGCTGTGTTAATATTTATCAAATCACTTTCAAAATCAAAATCATTGTCTTCGTTGCTTGTATTTGCAGGAATAACCACAACACTACCCAAGACTAAAACCTGATCGTAGTTAATAGCACTGGCTTTAGCAGTATCCAGCAATCCTCCAGCTAGATTGATAAGTTCCATGACTGTGATATTTTCATCGACATAATAAACATTTGGATACTTAATTTCTCCTCTTATTGAAACATAAATCTTTTCTACTGTTGGTAATTCGTCGATCAAAATATAATCTCCATTGACTAGTGCTTTAGTAAACTGAAGCTTTTCTGTATCGGCTTTTTCTGTCAGTCCCCCAGCTAAAGTAATTAGTTCGCTTAAAACTGTTCCGTCTTCAACCTCATAATAACCTGGGCTATTAATTTCTCCTCCAATAAACACTCTAATTTTAGTTTCATGAAAAACTCCCGGAACTTCAATAACCATTCCATCACTGACAACCGCTGAAAGGTTCATTCCCGATGTATCGGCACTTGTCTTTAATCCACCGGCTTCCTCGATGCACTCGTAAACTCTCTTTCCGGCTTCCACTCGGTAAACTCCTGGATAATTAACCTCTCCCTTGATGTCTACATAGACATACCTTATAATGTCAATAATTTCGGTAGTTGTGTAATAGAAGTTTTCTTCAATCTTTCTTGGAATAACAATTGAAGTATTACTAATAACTAATTGGGCTTGGTTAATCATGCTGATATCGGCCTTTTCTGTTAATCCTCCAGCTTTATCTATCAATGACCTTAAAATTTCACCTTCAGAAATCATATATACCCCTGGAAATCTAACTTCGCCTTTAATCTCTGCATAACTCTTCGGTTCACTTCTAATTGTAGAAGTTGTTTGAATAACATTTAATGGCTGATAGATTTGAGTCGCCGAATCTTCTTGCTTATTGAAATACATAAACCCAACAATTCCAACAATAATTAAAAAATAACTTATGTACTTTTTCAAATAAATCACCTCATTTGTAAAAATATTACTGCTTCAAGGCGTTTATTCTTTAAAAAAAAGATCAGAAATTTTATTCTGATCTTTCACTCTTTTGTACTACATATATTGTTCTTTCGGGTAATTCCTTTTTTTCTAAAACTTTAAATCCTACTTTATGCAAAATACTCTCATAGTTTTCCATCTCGTGAGTTTGTTCATAAATCTTTACTTCTTCTGAACTTTCCTCATTATTAATTGTAATTGTATGAACAATGCTATGTTCTCTATCGCCTTTATGACTTTCCCAATGAAAATGATAATCATCATCATCTTCTACATAACCGTCAAAAGCATCAATAAACTCGACTGATAAGACATCGAAGATAAAAACGCCATTATCCAAAAGACTATTATAAATATTGGTAAAACCAAATTCAACATCTTCTAGGTCCGACAAATGATTGATTACATCCATAGAAGCTATAATTACATCAAATTCAAAATCAATTGGATCTAACATATCATAAATTGCAATTTCAAGTTCTACGTCTTCCTCTTTAGCTCGGTAGTCAACGATATTCAACATTTCTTCTGATAAATCAGTAGCCACGACATCAAATCCTTGTTTAGCAAACTCTATTGCCAAATTGCCAGTTCCACAACCGATATCCAAAAGGCTGCCAAGCGATGAATACTTATTGACTAAATCAAGATATTCTTGATATACAACTTCATCAATGAACGAGTCATAGAAAGTTGCTAATAAATCATACTCCATATCATACATCTTTTATTCCTCAACTTGTTTTCTTTCAAAAAACAATTTTTCTATTTGATAATAATCTCTCTCATCTTTATGCATAACATGAACGATTACATCCTCTAAATCAACTAACAACCAACGGTTATCAGTTCCGCCTTCAACCCTGATATTATCCTCAGGAAAAGCTTGCTTTAAATGGTTGATTGCTGCATGAACTTGTCTTTCGTTTGAAGCGGTCGCAATTACTTGATAATCAAAGAACGGAGAGAAATCCTGGAAATCATAAATATAAATGTCCTTCAATTTTAAAGCTGATAAAGCTTCTTTTATTTTATTCAATTTTTCCGTCATTCAATACCTCCAAATTTTCATATGCTTCAATA
>PGXI01000098.1 GCA_002839125.1 Tenericutes bacterium HGW-Tenericutes-5 | reverse complement strand
ACAAACTAAAACACCTTCTCGAGAAAGTTGTACTGCAGCGGCATCAGTTCCTCCCATAGAGTTATAATATTGAAATTTAATATTATTCTTTTCTGCGGTTTCTTCGATGAATTTTTTCATTCCTTGATGAATCAATGCTCTTGGATCATAAAAACGAACCATAAATCCAGAACCTAAAGTTCCACCAACTTCACTTGCTTCAAATGTGTCAGAGCAAGGAGAACAATCAACTGCAATGAACAAATCAGGTTGTAATTTAAAAGATGATGTTGTTGCACCTCTTAAACCAACTTCTTCTTGAACATTGGCCCCTGCAAATAATCGACATTTCAAATCTTTTCTATCAACCGATTCTAAGATATCTAGTGCCATAGCACTACCGAAGCGATCATCCCAAGCTTTAGAGAATATTTTTTTACCGTCTTTTGAGACTTTATAATTGTTTTCAAAAACAACTTGTTGACCAATTTTTATACCAAGTTCTTTTGCGTGGTCATAATTATCAGCACCAATGTCTAGGAAAAAGTCATCAAAGCTAGAAACTTGAGCGGTTTTTCCATCTCTTAATAAATGAGGTGGTTTAGCGCCAATAACTCCTGGAACAAATGTTCCATCATCAATAACAACATTCATATGTTGAGAAATAACAACGACTGGATTTACGCCACCGATTGGTATTAGTTTAATAACACCGCTTTTTGTGATTTCTTTAACTATAGCTCCAACTTCATCCATATGACCAGCTATCATTACTGTTGGACCATCAGAGTCCAAGTTGATACCGCCAAAAATAGAGCCTAAGTTATCTTCGACAACTTCATCACTTAATTTTTGCAAGTGACTTCTCATGTAATTTCTTACATATTTTTCTTGACCTGAAACTCCAGGTAGATTAACTAAATCTTGATAGTATTTTTTCATCCTACTCCCCTTTTAATCTTGCTCTTATATAAAATATCGGTTTATCTAATTCTCTGAATCTTATTTCAAATTCTGTTTGCACATTATCTTCTGGTAAGTTTTTATACATATCCAACATTATATCTTCAATTACAAAATTATCGTTTTCATTTAACATCATCATCGAATACTCGAATAAGCCATAATTGTCTGTTTTTAAATAGATTCTTCCATTCGGTTTTAAAATCTTAAGATAACTATTTAAAAAAGTGGGGCTTGTTAGTCTTCTTTTTGCTTGACGTTTTTTAGGCCAAGGATCAGAAAAATTTAAGTAGATATTTTGAATTTCATTATCCTTAAAAACTTCGGAAATTTCTAATGCATCAAAACGTAAAAGTTTCAGATTTTCCAGTGGTTCAATCATTACTTTTTCTAAAGCTCTTACAATCACGGAATCAAATTTTTCAACACCAATAAAGTTGATTTCCTTATTGTTTTGGGCCTTTTCGTAAATGAACTTCCCTTTTCCACAACCAATTTCAAGTTCAATTGGATTGTCGTTTCCAAAGATTTCTTTCCATTTGCCAGCCCACTTTTTAGGGTTTTGGATTACTGTGTTTGGATAGGATTCCAACAATTCTTTTGCATATTTTACATTTCTTAAACGCATTAAACTATTCACCCGCTAACATGACGATACTTTCGGCGTAGATACTTGCGGCTATAATCATGTCTTTGATGACTAAGTATTCGTTTGGCTGATGAGCTAAATCTTCATTACCAGGTAAATTAGGTCCGAATGCAACTGCTTTTTTTAAGATTCGTGCATAGGTACCACCACCGATACTCATAATCTTTGTATCAAGGTCCCCGGTGTATTTTTTATATGCTTCATGCAATGATTTAACTAACTCATCATTTGGTGAAACATAATGAGGTTTTGAATTACCTTTAGCCTCATAATTTAATTTAAACTCTTCAGCCGCTTTAATTATTTTTTTCTCTTTAGTTTCAAATTCATAGTTTCTTGGATAACGAATGTTAACTCCTAAAGTTATTTTCTTACCATCATAATGAATGAAGCCAGTGTTTAATGTTAATTCCTTCATTTCTTTATCAAAAGTATCAATTCCGAGTTTTTTACCTAGATGATCTTGACTTAAATATTTATCTATGAAATGTACAATTGGATTCTTTGTATGATTCTTTAAGAAATTAATCATTAAATAAATTGCGTTATTACCGAGATGTGGCCAAGCAGCATGGGCGTTCTTTCCAAAAACTGTTAAAGTGTTTTTGAATACTTTTCCATGAGTTTTGGTATCTTGAAGAAACTTTATGAATTTTTTTTGCAGATTTTTCTTTAGTACTACAGTACATTCATCAGGCACAACATTATAGCGTTCTCCAGCTTCTAGAGATTCAATTAAATCATCTTCAAAGTCACCAGTAATATCAAAACTGTAGATACCTTTTTCCGCGTATATCAAAGGAAATTCAGCATCTGGAGCGAACCCAATGTCTGGCATTTGTTCTTTTTCTAAGTATCTTTTGATTCCTCTCATACCGCTTTCTTCATCAGTTCCAAGGATTAGTCTAACTTTTTTGTTTAGTTTTATACCTTTATCCTTAACCATTTTCATTGCGATATAAGCAGCGATTGTTGGACCTTTATCATCCATTGCGCCTCGTGCGTAGATTTTACCATCTGCTTCATAAGCTGAAAAAGGAGGTTGATGCCACTTGCCTCCAGCTGGTACAACATCTAGATGTCCTAAGATACCTAGAACTTCCTCGCCTTCACCCATTTCAATATGGCCGGCATAGTTGTCAATGTTTTTAACGATAAATCCATCGTTTTCACCTGTTTTCAAAACGAAATCTAAAGCCTTTTTGATATCTTTTCCAAAAGGAGCTGTTTTGTTCTTAGGATCATATTCCTCTAATACAGTAGGAATTTGTAGTAATTTTTTAACTAATTTTACATATTCTTCTTGATATTCTTTAGCTATATCAAACCAATTCATATATCTCACATCCTTCTTTTCTATTTTATCATATGGACCCTTATTTGCAAAGATTATGGTATTAATTGTATTGAATTATATATATGTTTGACTTTAAACTAAGATAAAGTATAATATATTATATAAAAAATAATATAAACTAACTAAAGTGTTTAAGATTGTAGGTTACTATAATGGTTAGAAAAATAGAAATGAAGAACCTGACTTGTTCAAATTGTATTGCTAAAGTTGAACGAAGAACATCAAGACTACCTTATGTCAATTCAGCTTCTTTTAATTATGCAAAACAAATCCTATTAGTGGATTTTAAAGATGAATATAATGAAGAACAAGCTTTAAAGGAAATTAAAGCTATTGTTGATGTTTTAGAGGATAATATTATCACTCATTATTTTGAACAAAAGATAGAAGAAAAGAAGACAAACTTTTTCTTTGAATATCGATTTGTTTTAGTAGGTATGATATTAATTCTCTTTACTTTTTCTGCTTATACCATTTTACCTTTTATAAATAAGCTATTTAACATCAATATCGGTCAGCCTACACAGATTTTTAAAGACATTTTATATTGGGTCGGTTATGTTCTCTTAATCTCAAAGCTTTTGATTTTACAAATCAAAGGCATTAAGAACTTTAATATTTTTAATGAAAACACATTAATGATTATAGCTACTTTTGCAGCAATGTGGATTGGTAAATACGAAGAGAGCGTTGCTGTTGTATTACTTTATTCATTCGGTGAATACCTTCAAAATCGAGCTGTTCAAAAATCAAAGAAAGAAATCTCAGCTTTAATTAATCTAAAAGTTGATTACGCAAATGTTTTAGTCGAAGATAAAGTTATTATTAAAGATCCAATACAGGTGAAAATTGGTGATGTGATCGTTGTTAAAAACGGTGAAAGAATTCCTATGGATGGCAAGATTGTTCTTGGTTCTACTTCACTTAACACCTCTGAATTAACAGGTGAATCAAAGTTAAAGACTGTTCATGCTGGTGATAAGGTTTTATCTGGTAATATAAATGTTGGTGATGTAATTCATATTGAAGTAACTCAAGAATATGAAAATTCCACTTTAGCTAAAATTATTGATTTAATTGAGAATGCAACAAATAAAAAATCAAAAAGAGAGATGTTTATAACCCAGTTTGCTAAAGTTTATACACCAATTGTGGTTGGTTTAGCATTATTATTGGTTTTATACGGTGTAATTTTCGATTCTAGTAACGTTACGACTCCTGATGGGTATATTTACCGTGCTGCTATTTTCTTAGTGATATCGTGCCCATGTTCGCTTGTTTTATCAGTTCCTTTATCTTATTATGCTGGTATCGGTACTGCTGCAAAACATGGTATTTTGTTTAAAGGTTCTACTTATCTACATGCAATCACAGAAGTTGAATTAATTGCTTTAGATAAAACAGGTACATTGACTTATGGAGATTTCTTCGTTAAGGAATATTCTAATATGGAAACATTGATGCTTGCGGCATCAATTGAGAAGTTTTCTAATCACCCAATAGCTAAAGCCATTGTTGAATATAATAACTATCCAACATATCAAGTAACAAAAGTTCAAGAAGTTCCTGGCTTTGGTATAAGCGGTGAAATTGATGGAAAAGTTGTCTTGGCAGGTAGTAAAAAATTCTTAGAAAAGAATGACATAGCTTTTGAAACTGAAAAACTTCCGATCGGATCATATACATTTGTCTCTTTAGATGGAGAATTTATCGGTTATAT
>PGXI01000097.1 GCA_002839125.1 Tenericutes bacterium HGW-Tenericutes-5 | reverse complement strand
TATTAACTGCTCCTACCCATACATCATAAAACAAAAACTTAGCTACTATCCTAATGCCTCTATATATATCTACTAACATTTCGATTCTCCTTCCTTTGTGCCTTAGGTATGAATAAAAATACTACAAAATTGATGATCGCTTTTGGTATTCCAAAAATAATGAATTTAATTAGTTTTAAAAATAGAATAATCAATTTATAACCCCCCACAAATAAACTCTTCACAAAACCAAACGCTTTAAATACTAAGGATATGACAGCTAAAGCTATTAAAGCTACTACAGCTATCAGAATAAACTTCAATGTGCTACCTACTTGAGCTATCCAGTCAATAATACTTGTGATCGGATCAGTAGTTCCTGGTATTACTGTTATAACATCTTCTCCGTCATAAGGTTCATCGATGACATCTACATCGTTGTAGAATTCACCATTATAAAAATAGCTTAATTTAATGACTGTTGTATCATCTACAGTAATACTTGCTCCTGGTACTATGTTGATGCTGTAAGTACCTAGTTCAAACATCCAATCAAATCGATTTTGACTATCGTTTGAAGGCTCTATCGCATTTACTACAGTATCAGAGTATATAAACGGCCAAGCTAAATAATTTCTTTGCTCAGTAGCTTTAATCAGCTTGCTTTGTTCTTGCTCAGAGGTAATAACCCAGAAAGTAGTTTTTACTACATTGAACTCAACTTCTAAGCTATAGATGTGATCGATAGGAATGTTATTACCTTCTTGATCTTCTACATTAAAATGCATCCTAAAAGCATACTTAGCTATACCGGCAAAATCGCTCCACAATGGCTCTTTTGTGACTAGATCATCACTGATAATCAATGTTTTTAATCTTGTCTCTACCGCTTCAATTCCTGCCCCTTCTTGAAGAATAAGCTCATTCTCACCGGATAAAGACATGATTTGATCTGTATTAGTAATTACTCGCCAGACTTTAAAGCTAAGAGTGCCTTCTGGTAACTCAAATGAATACTTGTGCCTATCAGTTCCGACTTCACAAGATTCATATACCAGGTTAAAGTTTTCTAGTTTAGAAAATAGGATATCATTTGAATGGAAAGTATATTCAACTATAGATTTCTCTAAAATATCAGAATTAATCTTAATTATCCCACGATCATTAGAAGTGCTTAGTTCATAGATAAGAGGAATATCTGCAGCTTTTGCTTGAGTTAAGTCAGCTGAGAAGATTATCCCAGCTGACATGATTATTGCTAATAATAGTGTTATGAGTGCTTTTTTCATAGATTATGCACTCCCTTCATTATAAGTATTGAATCGGGCTTGATGTTGAAGTTACGGGTAAAAGCATGGTTGTTGTGTTGTTTGTAGTGTTACTTAGTGGAGTTTCAGTTGTTACTGGTGGAATAGTTTCCGGAGTATCCTTCACGAAAATAAACTCGTAAACTGGAACTAAAATGTGATCATAAGTCCACACTAGTTTATCCCAAATCCAACTAGCTACAGACTTGATAAATTCCCATACATTTTTAGCTACATTAGTAACACCAGTTATGAACTTTTGAAGTCCTGTTTGAACTGGAACTGGATCAACTACAATTACATCATCATCGGTGTATTCCGGAACATTAAGTTCTAAAGATAATACGCTTTCTGAACCGTCTTCATACGTAACATTCATCACTACTGAGTAAGCACCTTCTACAGTTTCATTTCCGGTGTATTCATCAGTTAAGAATGTAACAGTATAACTAATATCTGATCCAATCATTCCAGCTGATTGAAGTAGAGAAACTAATTCAGCTCTAGTCATAACTTCATTAACTCCTAGGTTAACAAAATAATCATTGATGATCCATGCCGGAGCTTGGTTATCAACTACCCAGATTCTAACATCATGATATTTGATGTTACCGGCTGTATCAGTAGCTTTGTACTTAACTAGGTAAGATCCAATCACTCCAGAGTTACCAGAATATCCATCTTGAACTAGTTCAAGAGTCAATGATCCGTCTACATTATCTGTAGCTGTTAATGTAGCTAAAATATCGCTTAGAGTTAAGATTTCAGTCTTACCCTTAACAATTTTAGTAGCTCCATTAATAACTGGAAGAATATCATCAGCTACAGTCACAGTAATTGTTAATGTGCCTACATTACTTGAACTATCGGTTACAGTTATAGCTAGGTTGTGAGTTCCTGGTACTGCAAAACTAGGGAATGCAGGAACTAACATTTCTAGAGTTAATTCGCCGTCATAAGCATCGATAGCGATAATACTATCAATTAAAGCTTGTAATGAAGTTGTATCACTCATGTAGACTGTATGAGAGTAGTTGCTTGTTGTTATGTTGTTGATTTTAAATATTGGAGCTGTTGTATCAATCAAAGTTATTTCTACTTCTTTGATTGTAGTTACTCCGTATGAATCAGTAGCTTTTAAGTATAACGTATATACACCTAATACCGGATTATTCATCCATTCATAGTCATAGTTATAAGTAGTACCATAATCTTCTGATTCATAATCAGTTACAGTATAAGAATAAGCTAACTCTACAGTTAAGACTCCGTCTTCTAGATCTGATGCACTATACTGAGAAATAATGTCATTTACATTAAAATCAGTGACTTCAATTTCTAATGCATCTTCACCAGCAATAACTGGAGCTTGATTATCATTAATGACAACATGCATTGTATAAGACATTGTATTTCCACTCGGATCAGTAACAGAAGTTACTAAGTTATAAGTTCCTGGTGTTTTAGGACTGAATGTTCCCCAGTCACCGGTATAAGCAAATATCCAACCGGTACTAGTTGCGTTAATATCATCTAGAACTACAGTTCCATAATACTCGTCAATTATTGAGACATAGCTTTGATATTCATCAATTGGATTTTCATCTTCACCCATTTCATCGTCATACCAGGTGAAGTTAATTGTTGATCCGTTGACATATTGATCTTGACCGTTTTCCATAACGGGACGCTTGTCATCGATAACTTCAATATCAACTCTTAAGTAAGCAGAGTTTCCTGCAGTATCGTCAACGACAAACATGATAAAGTACTCATCACCAACAACTTTTGGAGTGATAGAAGTATAGTGATCTTCATAGACTTGAATTCTATCAGTTACATCACCGTCTTCGTCATCAGTAGCTTGTAATTGAGCTTGAATTTCAGCTACAGTTACAAGATCATAATAAGGTGTATCTACACTTACATTACTGTATGTGTATTGTGGCGGAACTTCATCGATAGGCTCAGTATTTCCTAACCAGACTACTTGAATATCGACATTTGGATATAATAGAGCTAGATTATAATTACTATTACTTGAGTAAACATCGATAAACAATGATGCAGCCGTAGTAGTTGAGAAGGTTGTTGTATAAGTCGCAAAACTTTCCCAATCATAACTATCGCCTTCAAACATCCAACCAGTGATTCCGGATATTTCAAGTGTTAATGTGTCTTGAGATAATTCTTGTAAGAAGTGATTAGCTTCCCACTGTTCATCATCTCTGAAGACTGTCAACTGATAATTACTATTAGCTAATAGTTCAATCTCAGTTGATCCATATTGATTTTGTGTTGCATCATCGTATAAGTCAGTTGACTCCGCAAATGCAACGTTCATTGTGACTCCTAGAGTCATAATAATTAATACAAAAATACTTGTTAATTTCTTCATTTCTTTTCTCCTTTATAGATTATTTTCTAAAAATGTATTTATAACAGATATAGGGATTGCATAATATAAACCATTAAGTTCCCAACTGTTTATACCCTTTAAATTACCGTACATATCAACCAAAGCTCCACCACTTGAGCCAGTATAGCTTGGCGCATCATGTTCAATAACTAGCCTTTCAATCTCTAGTTCTCTGATCGTGGTTACCTGGTGAATAGATCCATAAGATATAGCCGCAGTATTACCGTAAGGATTACCAATAGCTACGACAATATCATCGATATATATTCCTTCGTTGAGTGTCCTAAGTGGACTAATAACTTCTCTATTCTCCTTGGTAAACTTAATTAGAGCTAGATCCTTCACGTTATCCATGGCCACCACTTCAAAGCTAGTAGTTATATTGTCGAAAGTGGTTGCCTGGTAGCTATTAACTACCTCATTATTACCGTCTAAGACATGTTCATTAGTAATTGCATAATAGAAGTCATCATCCTGATTAATGATTGTCGCTGAGCCAATTTCATATCCGCTTGGTATATTTACCTGGATAAAGACATTAGCTTCAATTAGCTTTTGCCTGGTAGCTAAAAGGATAGCTTGCTCATCGATATTGGTTGTTGTTCTTTGTGTAGTTATTTGTTGATTATCGATTGCTTCCATATAAGCGTATGCCCAGGAACTAACAACTGTTATTCCGGCAAACATCACTGCAGCTATCAGTAAAACACTAAAGAGATGCCACAACCTAAACTCACTCTTCCTCTTGTATTTCTTCATCGTGATCTTCCTCACTTTCTGTATTCTTTTGTTCTTTTTTCTTTTCTAATTTTTTTCTATCAATACCGGCTATATCATCTAGTATCCGATAACCGATATATTCCATGTGTTTCTTTTTCATAATTAAGTCTGGATCCCAGGTCATCACTTCACCCCACTTGAGCTTAGATGCTTTAGCTTTAAGTTCGGCTATTGCTTCCATGTATTCGGTGTTATAACCTTCGTATAAATCTTTAATCGTAAAACATAGCTTTACAGTATAATTTTCATAGATTTTTTTGTCATAAGATAGAATAGTTTTTAAAGTCATTTCTTCAGCTGAGAAACTTTGATCTGATCTAGAGACTTTTAGATCTACATATATATATCCTGTGTTATCTAACC
>PGXI01000096.1 GCA_002839125.1 Tenericutes bacterium HGW-Tenericutes-5 | reverse complement strand
ATCAGACCTTCAAGAACAGACAATGCCTTATTATGACAATGCTTTAATTATCGGTTTAGAGATTGAAAGAAAAGTGCTTTATCAAAGGATTGAAGAAAGAGTCGATTCAATGAAAAAAAATGGTCTAATTGAAGAAGCGCTTAAATTGTATGAATTAGGCATAACCGGTCAAAGCGTTAAAGCGATTGGTTATAAGGAGTTGTTTTCATATTTTAAGGGTGAGATTACTTTAGAAGAAGCAATTTCCTTGATTAAAAGAAACTCAAGAAGATATGCAAAAAGGCAGATGACTTGGTTTAAGAACAAGATGAATGTGACTTGGTTTAACGTTGATTTGAATGACTTTAATAATACTGTTATCGAAGTTATTGAATACATAAAAAAAAGAAGTTAAATCAAGATTGATTAACTTCTTTATATTTTAATAGCTGTTATTTTTTAACAAAAGGCCAATTATCTAAACCGCCGATTAGTACATAGACAGGCTTAAAACCTTTTTTTAAGAGTTTCTTAGCAACTGCTTTTACGGTGCCTTTATCGCTGTTAGCATAGAGGAATACCGGTTGATCAGCTCTAAAAAGGTGAAGCGATTGAAAGATTTCTTTGTTCGGGTAGTTTCTTGAGCCATTGATTCTTTCTTTAGTGAATTCATCTTTAGATCTAATATCAACTAACTGACCTTTTCGCATATTTGAACGGAAATCTTCAGCGGATAGATAAGTAATTTTTAATGATTTTGAGTTTTTTCTAAAAGCAAAGAGTAAACCGATACCAATACCTAAGACAACTGGTAAGATATAACTTGTGATTCCTGAATCTGTTAAAAACATAATGTTCACCTCGTTTAAATAAGTCACTAATATTATAGTAGAGATGAAATCTATTGTCAATAAAACAATTTTGTATTATAATATCATATGTTATATAAATATATAGGAGTGAAATTAATGATTACAACTAATGATTTTAAAACTGGAGTTACGATTGAATACGAAGGAAACATCTATCAAGTTATCGAATTCCAACATGTAAAACCTGGCAAAGGCGGAGCTTTTGTTAGATCAAAATTAAGAGATTTAAGATCAGGAGCTGTTATTGATAAGACTTTTAATGCTGGCATTAAAGTTGAAACGGCGATGATTGAAAAGTCAGAAATGCAATATCTATACCAAAGTGGTGAAACTCATGTGTTTATGAATATGGAAACATATGAACAAATAGAAATTCATCAGTCAAGATTAGAAAATGAATTACCTTATTTGACTGAAGGATTAAATATCATCATTATCCAATATGGACATGAAATCTTAGGGATTGAATTACCTGATAAAGTAGTATTGGAAGTAGTAGAAACTGCTGGTGGCGCTAAAGGTAACACAACTTCAAACGCTACTAAAGAAGCATTAACAAATACCGGTTTAAGATTATCCGTACCTTTATTTATCAATGAAGGCGAAAAAATCGTTGTATCAACAGCTACTGGTAAGTACGACACCAGAGCTAAATAAGTTACTTATAGGGAGTGATTTTTCTTGGAAGTTAGTCAGTCGTGGTTTAATATATTGGCCGTATTTAGTCCATCGTTATTAATCTTAATGATTGGATTATTGATATTATCGGCTTTCTTTTCAATGACTGAGACAGCTTATTCATCAGTTGGAAGACTGAGAATGAAGACGTTAGTTGAATTAAAAAGATCTGGTTCAAAAAAAGCTTTATGGATTGTGGATAATTTCGATAGAACATTAACCACACTTTTAGTGGGTAATAATCTCGCTAATATCGCTTTAGCAACTGTTAGTGTTATATTATTTAAAGGATTGTTCAGCAATCTAGAAAATGCCGATACAGTTATTACATTGATGAATACAGGAGTTATGACTATCATAATTCTTATTTTTGGTGAGATATTACCAAAGAGTGTAGCTAAAACGAACGCGGAAAAGATTTGTCTTTGGGAATCAGGAATCATTTATTTTTTAATTAAGGTAATGACTCCGATTACTTATCCTTTTTTACTCTTAAATCGTCGCGTTACAAAAAGAATCGATACTGAAGGTAGAGTCAGTGTTACTGAGTCTGATTTAGAGACGATTATTGATACGATGGAAGAGGAAGGCTCAATTGAGAGTGAAGAAGCTTCAATGTTACAAAAGGTATTGGAATTATCGGAAATTACTGTTGAAGAGATTATGACTCCTAGAGTTGATATGATTGCAATTGAAGTTAATGAAGATGTTAAGGATATTACCGAGACATTCTTTAAGAACAAATATTCAAGACTTCCAGTCTACGATAATAATACCGATAATATCGTTGGGGTTTTATCAGAACGTGATTTTTATACAAAACTAATTAAAGATCAAAACATAAATATCAGAAGAATGATGCGTCAACCTTTATTCATTCCTGCCTCTACTAAAGTAGACGCATTGATTGAATTATTACAGACGCAGAATATGCATATGGCAATTGTTGTTGATGAGTATGGCGGTGTCGACGGGATTGTAACGATGGAAGACGCTTTAGAAGAACTTGTCGGTGAGATTTATGATGAGCATGACGATATTACCGAAGATGTTGTTAAAAAAGACGATTTTAACTATGTTGTTAATGCCGATTATGACTTAGAAGACTTATTTGAGGACTTAAATCTTGGTAAACCACCTGTATCTGATTCAACATCAGTTGGGGGATGGTTATTTGAGATGTTCCAAGATATTCCTGAAGTTGACGAAACGATTGAGTATGAAGTTCGCTACAATCAAGAATATGATGATTTAAGCGAACTAGTTAAAGAAGATCGAGCAGTTTTGGTATTTAAGATTTTAGCTGTAACCAAAAGAAGAATTAAATCAGTATTAATGACAATTAATATTATTGAAGACGAAGAATAAGTGGGGTCTAACCTCACTTTTTTAAAAAGATAGAAGGTTTATAAATGGAAAGATTACAAAAGATAATCGCTAAATCCGGTGTTGCTTCAAGAAGAAAAGCCGAAGAGATGATAAAAAACGGCAGAGTCAGAGTTAACGGTAAAGTCGTGACAGAGCTTGGTAGCAAAGCAGAGTTTAGTGATATTATAGAAGTTGATGGTAAAAAAATAGCCTTGGAAGAAAAGGTTTATTTTGTGCTTTATAAACCTAGCGGGATTGTTTCAACGGTTGATGATCAATTCAATCGTGGGGCAGTTGTGGATTTAATTGCTGAAAAAGAACGAGTTTTTCCAGTGGGAAGACTTGATTACGATACCAGTGGCGTTTTAATTCTTACTAATGACGGTGATTTTGCGAATATGCTTACACATCCGAAATTTAAGATTGAAAAAGAGTACTATGTTAAAATATCCGGACTTTTAAGAAAAGAGTCATCGAAGATTTTAAGCAAGGGTATTGTTATTGAAGGCGAGAAAATGCAGCCGGCAAAGATTAAAGACGTTAAATATGATGATAAGAAAGAGAATACGTTTTTACATATTATAATAACTGAAGGTAAATACCATCAAGTTAAGAATATGTTTAAAACCCTAGGTCATGAAGTTTTAAAATTAAAACGAGTTCGTTTTGGTTCAGTAACCTTAGATGGAATGTTTGAGGGACAATATAGAACCCTTAAACCTCATGAAATTAAGACCCTTTATCATTTGGCTAATAACGAGAAATAGTTTTTTGGTAAATATGCTTTTTTAGGTAAGAAATTTGTGGTTAATTTAGAAAAATATGGTATAATGTTAAAGGTTATAGGAGGTAAGTTATGGTTTATCACGCTTTGGCTATTGATGGCCCTGCCGGTGCCGGCAAATCAACAGTAGCGAAAACATTAGCTAAGAGACTTGGATATGTTTATATTGATACTGGCGCGATGTATCGGGCTACGACATATAAAGCTTTGAGCTTAGAAATAAATCTTAATGATCCTGAAGCATTTGACTTTTTAGATAGCACTGAATTTGAGTTTAGAAATGGTGAACTCTATATGGATAGTGTTAATATGACTTCACTAAACCGTCTTAAAGAAGTTAGTGATAATGTTTCTTTAGTTTCTTCGCATATTCCAGTTAGGAATAAGTTGGTGAAACTGCAAAAAGAAATCGCTGCGACTAATAATGTAGTGATGGATGGTAGGGATATTGGAACAGTAGTTTTAAAGAATGCGGAATTAAAAGTGTTTTTAACCGCTTCCGTTGAAGTTAGAGCTAAAAGAAGATATTACGAAATGTTAAGTTTAGGTAGTAAAGTGAATTTAAAAGATTTAGAAAATGATATTAAAAGACGCGATGCTTTTGATTCTACAAGAGAGTATAACCCACTTAAACAGGCAGAAGATGCAATTTATATCGATACTTCTGATAAGAATATTGATGAAGTAAGCGATCTATTATATAAAAAATTTATTGACATAGTGAATGAAGGAGAGTTTTAAAATGGACATGTATAGCGAAAACAAAATGTACACCCCTAAGGTAGGAGATATCGTTACCGGTACAGTTGTCAAAGTTGGAAAAGAAGAGGTTTTAGTCGATATCAATTATTCTTGTGAAGGAGTCATCTATAAGGATTATTTGTCTTTGGATAAAATTCAAAGTGCGAATGATATTCTTAAAGAAGGCGATCAAATCAAGGTTAAAGTAACACAATTCAAAAAAGGGGATGAATCAGATTCGCTATTATTATCACGTATCGACATCCTTAAGAATGAATTACAAGAAGGCGTTAAGAATAGTTTAGAAGTTGATAAGGAATTTGATTTCAAGGTTAAAAAGAGCGTTAAGGGCGGACTTATCTTAGATCATAAAGGTATTGAAGCGTTCTTACCAGAAAGTTTAATCTTTGGACCAAATGAAGAAAATAATAAAGATGCTTTAGTTAATAAGACTATAAAGGCAAGAATTATCGAAATCAAGAAGGAAAGAAATAGAGATAAAATTATTGTTAACCGTAAACAACTTGTTTATGATGCTTTAAAACAAGCGGAAAAAGAAGAGATTGA
>PGXI01000095.1 GCA_002839125.1 Tenericutes bacterium HGW-Tenericutes-5 | reverse complement strand
ATCAATGAACTTGATATCATCCCGTGAATTTATTGATTCTTTGTTCAACAAAGGATGGTTCTTTCTTTTACAGTAACTAAAAGCTTTATATCCAATCGTTCCGATAACAAAATCGATTTTATTATCCTTGATTACATTTTCAAAATATTTTAAAACTTGACTGTTATATGGTCCCGCTAAGCCTCTATCGCTGGTTACTAAAATGTATCCAACCTTCTTTATTTCTCTAGTTTCCAATAATGGATGTGAGTATTCAGGGTTAGTTGAAAGTACATGTTCCAACAATTGCTTAACTTTGGCTTTGATTGGTTGGAAAGCCTTGAATTGTCTTTCCACCTTTCTTAATTTTGAGGCAGAAACCATATTCATGGCTTTGGTGATCTGTGAAGTTTTTTTAGTAGATTCAATCTTCTTTTTGATCTCTCTTAACGAAGCCATGTTCTACCTCCTTTTTAAATAAAGTCTTGAGTGAATCGATCGATTTCTTTCTTTAATAAATCACGATCTTTCAAATCTCTTGTATTTCTAATTTCTTCTAAAACTGGCTTTGCAACAGCATCAGTTTGGAAGAAACGATGTAATTCAGTTTCATATCTTTTTACATCAATGATTTTTATCTGATCTAAGAATCCATTTGACAACGCAAAAAACGATAGTGCTTGTAATTCAAAAGGCATTGTTTCATGTAATCCCTGTTTAAGAATCTCTACTGTTCTTTCGCCGCGATCAAGTTTTGATTTTGTAGCGTCATCTAAATCAGAACCAAATTGAGTGAAAGCTTCTAACTCACGATAACTCGCTAAGTCTAATCTTAATGTACCAGAAACTTTTTTAATCGCTTTATGTTGAGCAGCTCCCCCAACACGTGACACTGATAAACCTGCATTAATAGCTGGTCTAATTCCAGAATAGAACAATTGTGACTGTAAGAAGATTTGCCCATCGGTAATTGAAATTACATTCGTAGGGATATAAGCAGAAATATCTCCTTCTTGAGTTTCAATAATCGGCAAAGCAGTAATTGAACCCGCTCCTAAAGCATCGCTTAATTTAGCGGCTCTTTCTAAAAGGCGAGAATGAAGATAGAAAACATCTCCTGGAAAAGCTTCTCGACCTGGTGGTCTTCTTAGCAACAAGGATAATTCTCTGTAAGCAATGGCATGCTTAGTTAAATCGTCATAAATTATTAATACATGTTTGCCTTTAAACATGAATTCTTCTGCAATCGTAACACCGGAATAAGGCGCTAGATATAATAGTGGAGCAGGATCTGAAGCGCTAGCTGCAACAATTATTGAAAAATCCATAGCTCCAAACTGTTTAAGAGTCTCATAAACGTTTAGAACTGTCGATTGTTTTTGCCCGATTGCAACATAGATACAAATTACATCTTTTCCCTTTTGATTAATAATTGTATCAACGGCAATTGATGTTTTACCAGTTTGACGGTCCCCAATAATAAGTTCTCTTTGTCCTCTACCAATTGGCACTAAAGCATCTAAAACTTTTATACCAGTTTCCAAAGGTTCGTTAACTGATTGTCTTTCAATAACACCAGTAGCTTTTCTTTCTATTGGTCTGGTTATTTTAGTTTTCACTTCACCGAGACCGTCTAGTGGTTGGCCTAAAGGATTAATAACCCTTCCTATCAACTCTTCGCCGACACCAACCTCAAGAATTTTTCCTGTCGTTTTAACTTCCATACCTTCTTTTACTAGTGTGGAATCATTAAGAAGAATCGCTCCGACATGATTTTTTTCTAAGTTTTGAACCATTCCATATACTCCATCAGGGAAAATTAAGAGTTCACCAGCCATAGCTTTATCAATACCATAAACTAAAGCAATACCGTCCCCAACGGAAATAACTGAACCTATTTGTTCAGTCTTTATTTGTTTTTCATATTTTTTAATCTGTTCTTTTAATAAAGAACTTATTTCTAAAGGGTCGAGTTTCAACTTAATTTCCTCCTAGTAATTGGTTCTTAATTTCATCGATTGTTCTTTTGACAGTTAAATCAATTACTTCTCCGTCATATTCTATCTTTATACCACTAGATAAATTCTTGTCGATGATCTCTTCAATTTTTATATTCTTTTTCATTCTGTTTTTTAGTGTTTTTTCAATCTTATTTAAATTTGATTCGCTAAGTTTGATTTTGCTAGTCACTTTTACTAAGACTAAATCCTTAGATTCGTCCAACAGTTTACGGTAAGCAACAACGATATTTTCTAGCAAATCGAATCTTTCATTGTCTATAATCACTTTTAGAAAGTTAATTGTAAGATTATCAAGAGAAAGTTTCTCAATAACTTGATGTTTTTCCTCTTTAGTAATTCGCGGATGTAAAAAAAATTGCCATTCGTTAACATCTAAACCGCTAAAGAAATTATTTAATTCGGAAGCGATATTTTCATGATTATTCGCTTCAAATGCAAGCGAAAAAACCGCATGTGCATATTGATTAGCAACATCGGTCATGATTTTTCACTTCTTTCAAGATCATCGATCAAAAGATTTTGATATGAACTTTCATCTATTTCTTTAGAAACAATTTTCTCAGCCATTAATGCAGCCAATTCAACCGCTTCTTTCTTTAGTTCAGTCTTCGCTTTAACTTTTTCCGCTTCGATTTCTTTTTGGGTTCTTTCTAAAATTTCATTAGCGCTACCCTTAGCTTCAGCAAGAATTCTTTTGCGTTCTACTTCAGCTTTTACCTTAGCGTTATCTAAATACTCTTTCGACTCTTGTTTTAATTGATTGTATTCAAATTCATGTTTTTCTTTTAGAATCTTAGCTTCTTCATTTTCTTTTTTAGCAGATTCCATTTCTGTTTCCATGATATTTTTGCGTTTTTCAAGAAAATCTGTGATTCTTCCCCAGAAAAACTTTTTAACAATCAAAACCAAAATCAAAGTGGCAGCAATCTGAACTAGCATGTCTAGAAGGTTAATTCCAAGCGCTTGATCTATTATTTCTTGAACCGCTTGTACTATTCTCTCAATAACAGGCATAAAAGCCCTCCTAAATATCTAATTTTATTGCTTATTTACCAATTAAAATGAATGCAACTAACAACGCATATAAACCAGTTGTTTCTGCAACGGCTTGAGTAACGAGTGTAGTTACTAAAATCTTTCCTTGAGCTTCTGGTTGACGTCCTACTGCTTCAGCAGCTTTACCAGCCGCAAAACCTTGACCAATACCAGGCCCTAGACCAGCTACAACGGCGATACCAGCACCTAAGTAAGCCATACCACTACTGAAGTGTTCATTATACTCAGCTGCAAATCTAATAACTGAATCAAAAATCGTTTCAAACATTTATTTTTCCTCCTATTTATATTCTAAGCATCTGAAGCCATAGAAATACTAACTGTTGTTAACATAAAGAATACGAAAGCTTGAATTATTCCGAAGAATATATCAAACACTGCATGCAGGAATACTCCTGCGATAATACCCAAACTCCAATGTAAAGCAGCATATACCATTGTCGCGATTACGGCTCCACCCATCAGATTAACGAATAAACGCAAACCCATAGAAAATGGAGTTGATATTTCCCCAACCAAATTGATTGGTAACATCAAAATAGCCATTGGTTTAACGGGACCTAATAAACCATCAATCTTTTTCACCACTCCTAGATACTTAAATTCTGCTATCTTAATAACAAAGAATGTCATTACCGAAAAAGATAAGGCAACCCCTAAATTTGATAAAGGAGCGGTTAAGCCAAATAGAGAAATTGTATTGGCCACTGCTAAGAATGTTATTATTGTAAAAAGATAAGGTGCAAAGAATTTATATGGTTTATAGTTCATATAACTTTGAACCATTTTGTTAAATGTTTCTACTGCCAATATCGCCACTAGGACAACACCTTTAGGAGTTTTGTTAGGATCAAGTTTCTTTACTTTGTTGCCAATTACGATAAATATTATCGATAAAACTGTTACTACTATTAGAGTAGAGAAAACTTGCGGAGATAAAAACTCAAATAATGTAAATTCCAGCAATCTCAATCACTCTCCTTATTAGCAAAAATCAAAGTAACCGGAATCGATATCAATCTAAACGTTAATAAACCAATGAAAGTGTAATAGATATTCCATTCTTCCGGATCACTATAAGCTATATACATAATTAAAGCAAAGAATAAAAATTTAATGATAAACATGAAAATATGTCTCGATTGAATAACTTCCGGTCTTTTTTCATAAATGCTTTTCATAACTCGATAATTCAAAGAATTCATTAACAGACTACTTGCTAATCCTAAAAGAAAACTTAACACATAATTGGTATTTTGAGTTATCAAATATAAAACCAAAGCAAATAAAATCCCATAAGGCCAAGAAAATAGGAATATTTTTTCAATCAGATTTTTCTTTTGAATCAGGTTCTTCATCATCGATATTTCCTTTGCTATACTTTAATGCTCTTACAATCAAATTTCTTAAACCGGCAAAAATTCCGATTACGACAAAAACATAAACTAATACTACTTCTTCAGAGAAGAGTAAACTATCGAGATATTTGCCGATATAATACCCGATTACCATCGCTACAAAAGTCTCGATAAAGAATTGAACAACCATATTAAAAATAAAAAAGGCTGTTTTGTTACTTTTATTTTTCATAATTATTTAGTTCCAAAAAGCCTATCTCCACAATCGCCAAGTCCAGGAACAATGTATCCGACCTTGTTTAAACCTTGATCTATTGAAACCATGTAAATATCTACATCAGGATGTTTTTTTTGAAGAGCTTCAACACCTTCAGGACATCCAACTATACCAACATAGCGAATATCTTTAGCGCCTGCTAATTTAACTCGATCAATTGCAGCTATAACAGATCCGCCGGTTGCTAACATTGGATCAACTACCAAAACAGTTGCTTCCTTAATCTCTTTTGGAAATTTAGCATAATATTCATGTGGCATTAAAGTTTCTTCATCACGGTATAAGCCAATATGCCCAACTTTTGCTGTTGGAATTACTTTTTGAATTCCATCAACCATTCCAAGTCCCGCTCTTAAAATCGGTACTATAACAACGTCTTTAGCTAAAATCTTAACTGTTGTCTTAGAAATAGGTGTTTCAATTTCAATATTTCTAGTTTCTAAATCTCTTGTAACTTCATATGTTACTAAAGAACCAATTTCGTTTACATTCTCTCTAAAAGTCTTTGTATCCGTTGTTTTATCTCTTATTATCGCCATCTTATGTTGAATTAAAGGGTGATCAAAAACTACA
>PGXI01000094.1 GCA_002839125.1 Tenericutes bacterium HGW-Tenericutes-5 | reverse complement strand
TATTTTTCAGTACTTTTTTAAACATTTTTTTTATTATTTTTTTATATTTTTTACTACTTTTTTTATTAAAAATAAAAGTAGCCGCAAAGTTAAAAATTCTGCTTTGCGGCTACAGTAATTTTTACTCTTCGAAATTATCGAATAAATCTTCCTCTTCTTCAGGTTTTTCGTATGTAAATTCTGTATCTCGCAATATTCCTGTACCAGATGGAATCAATCCGCCGATAATAACATTTTCTTTTAATCCTAGTAATGGGTCTTTCTTTCCTCTAATCGCTGCGTCTGTAAGCACTCTTGTTGTTTCTTGAAATGAAGCAGCTGATAGGAATGAATCTGATTTTAAACTCGCTTTCGTAATACCAAGTAATATCGGTCTTGCGACAGCTGGTTTTAACCCGCTCATGAAAGCTTTTTTATTCGCTTCAATGAATTGATTAACTGAAACTTGACTTCCTGGTAATAATTCAGTGTCACCTTCTAAAATTACGATTAAACGTTTTGACATTTGTCTAACGATTATTTCAATATGTTTATCGGAAATATCAACACCTTGTGAACGGTATACTCTTTGAACTTCAGAAAGAATATATTTTTGAACTGTCTCCATATTAGTAACTCTTAAAAGTTCCTTAGGATTAATTGTTCCGTCAGTTAATTGAGTTCCCGCGTTTATATATTAACCTTCTTCTACGCGTGGTTGCACGTTTGAATTAGTTTCATAATGTTTTTCTTCGATGTCGTTCTTAATGTAAATTATAAATCTTTCTTCAACAGGTTCTATTTTTGTAACAGTACCACTAATTTCTGAGATAATTGATTTCAATTTAGATTTTCTCGCTTCAAATAACTCTTGAACACGAGGTAACCCTTGAGTGATATCTTCACCGGCAACCCCACCAGTATGGAAGGTTCTCATTGTTAACTGAGTTCCTGGCTCACCAATTGATTGAGCGGCAATGATACCTACAGATTCTCCAACCTCAGCTTTTTCACCTGTAGCTAAGTTTTGTCCATAACACTTACGGCAAATTCCAACTTCAGCAACGCATGTTAAAGCAGTTCTGATGAATACTCTTGTTATACCTGCTTCAGTAACAGTTTTAGCTTTACGAGCATCGATATATTCATTACGTTTCACGATTACTTCGTCATTATTAGGATTTATTATATCTTGTGCAGCATATCTACCAGTGATTCTTTCTTCAATTGTTTCAATTGGTTTTCCATCACGGTTAAGGATTTCATCAACCCAAATACCATTATCTGTACCACAATCCTCAACTGAAATAACAACATCCTGGCTGACATCCACAAGTCTTCTTGTTAAATATCCTGATTCCGCTGTTTTTAAAGCGGTATCTGTCGAACCTTTTCTCGCACCATGGGTTGAGATAAAGAATTCTGACATTGTTAAACCTTCTCTAAATGAAGCTTTAATTGGTAATTCGATGGTATCACCACTTGGGTTGGCCATCAAACCACGCATACCAGCTAACTGAGTGAAGTTTGAGGCGTTACCTCTGGCTCCAGAATCGCTCATCATATAGATATGGTTATCATTTTTAAGCTCGTTGATTAAACCTTCTTGAATTTCATCTTTTGCAAATTTCCATTCATCGATTACCAATTTTTTTCTTTCATCATCAGTTAACATACCCATTTGATAAAGGTTATGAATTTCATCAACTTTCTCATCATGAGCTGCTAGAATATCTGCTTTTTTAGAGTAAACTTGAACGTCAGATGCCGCTACCGTAATACCCGCTAAAGTCGAATATTTAAAACCGATGTTTTTCATTTTGTCTAACATTTTTGAAGTTTCATTGATTTTGTATTTTTCAAAAATCTTCGCAATGATTAAAGATAAAAATTTCTTCTTGAATGGATCTACAATCGGCATATCTTTAATTATCTCAGGAATGTTTTGTCCTGGTTTAATAAAGTATTTTGAAGGTGTCTCAATGTTAAGGTTTGTTTCAGTAGGTTCATTAATATAAGGGAAACTATCAGGCATAATCTTATTAAATATTAATTTGCCTGGTGTTGTAACCATATAATATGAAGTCAAACTTTTAGGTACTCTTTTCATGAATGATAAGATATTGTTTGATTGCATGAAACCAATATTATCTAAATCATTTTCTTCTTCAACAAAGTCAACAGCAGGTAATATATGACTATCTATTTTTAAAGCAATACGTGAATGTAAAGTAATATAATCATTTTCATACGCTAGCATAACTTCATCAAAATTCGAGAAATAAGAACCTTCGCCTGGCTCTCCAGGTTTTTCCATAGTTAAGTAATAATTACCCAACACCATATCTTGTGATGGCGTAACGATTGGTTTACCATCTTTTGGTGCTAAGATATTGTTTGATGCAAGCATTAAAACTCTTGCTTCTGCTTGAGCTTCTTCAGATAAAGGAACATGCACAGCCATTTGGTCACCGTCGAAATCGGCATTAAAAGCTGTCGTTACTAGTGGATGCAATCTAATCGCTTTACCTTCAACGATTTTAGGTTCAAATGCTTGAATACCTAATCTGTGAAGTGTTGGCGCACGGTTTAGTAAAACCGGATGTTCTCTAATTACATCTTCTAAAACATTCCAAACTCTTTTATCTAATTTTTCAATTAATGATTTTGCATTTTTTAAATTTGAGCTAATTCCTCTTTCAATCATTTCTTTAATTACGAAAGGTTTGAATAAAGTTACAGCCATTTCCTTTGGTAAACCACATTGATACATTTCTAAGTCTGGCCCAACAACAATAACGCTACGACCACTGTAGTCAACACGTTTACCTAGTAAGTTTTGACGGAAACGACCTTGTTTACCTCTAAGCATATCTGATAATGATTTCAAAGCACGGTTGCGTTCCACAACCATTTTTCTACCACGTTTTGAATTGTCAATTAAAGCATCCACTGCTTCTTGCAACATACGCTTTTCATTCTTTGTAATCAAATGAGGAGCATTTTGTTGATATTGACGTTCTAAACGTTTGTTACGGTTTAAGATTCTTCTATATAAGTCATTAAGGTCAGTTGTCGCGAATCTACCGCCGTCAAGTTGTACCATCGGTCTTAAATCTGGTGGAATAACTGGTAATACTTCTAAAACCATCCATTCAGGTTTATTATCAGAGTTGTTGAAAGCTTCAACAACGCTCAATCTTTTAACAATTTTTTCTCTTCTTTGTTTTGAAGCAGTTTTAAGTTCAACTCTTAATCTTAAAGTTTCTTCTTTTAAATCTAATTTTTGCAATAAGTATTTTACCGCTTCAGCACCAGTAAGAGCTCTAAATCTTGAACCGTATTCAAAATATTTATCAGTATATTCTCTTTCTGATAAAATTTGTTTGAACTCAAGATCAGTATCTCCGGCTTCAACAACGATATAAGAAGCTAAGTAAACAACTTCTTCTAAATCTTTTGCTTTAATATCTAATAATATAGCTAATCTAGAAGGTGAGTTTCTTAAATACCAAGCATGAACCACAGGAGCTTTCAACTCGATGTGTCCCATTCTCTCTCTTCTAACTTTCGCTTCTGTAATTTCTACACCACAGTTCGGACAAACCTTACCAGGATGTGAACTCTTCTTTGATTTGTTTGAACATGCACATTGATAATCCTTTGTAGGACCAAAGATTCTTTCACAGAATAATCCATCTTTTTCTGGTTTCAATGTACGGTAGTTGATAGTTTCATGTTTTGTTACTTCACCGAAAGACCAACCTCTAATTTCTTCAGGGGAAGCTAATCTAATCTTCAAATGTGAAAATTTTTGACTCATACCATATCCTCCTTACGATTGAAATCCAAATTTGTTGATGTAATCATCTGTTTCGTTGTCTACTAAGCTCTTATCAACTTCGTTAGCTCCAGTATCTTTATTAATAAGTTCAACATAGATTCCTAATGATCTTAATTCTCTAGTTAAAACTCTAAATGATTCTGGTAATGATGGTGATGGAATTGGTTTTCCATCAGTAATTGCTTTAAAGACTTTATTTCTACCGATAATGTCGTCAGACTTAACTGTAAGCATTTCTTGTAATGTATAAGCTGCACCATATGCTTCCAAAGCCCAAACTTCCATTTCTCCGAAACGTTGTCCACCATTTTGGGCTTTACCACCCATAGGTTGTTGAGTAACCAATGTGTATGGCCCAACACTTCTTGCATGTAATTTATCGTCGACCATATGGTCTAGTTTAATCATGTACATAACGCCAACACTTACTTTGTTATCGAACTTACGTCCAGTGCGACCGTCATATAAAACATATTTACCATCAGGAGACATTCCGGCTTCTGCCATTATCGCATCTAAATCGCCTTGCTCAACACCGTCAAATACTGGTGTTGCAACATGAATGCCTAATTGTTTAGCGGCCATACCCAAGTGAATCTCAAGTACCTGTCCAATATTCATACGTGAAGGAACCCCTAGTGGATTCAACATGATGTCAATTGGTGTACCGTCTTCCAAATATGGCATATCTTCTTGTGGTAAAATTTTTGAAATAACCCCTTTGTTACCATGACGTCCAGCCATCTTATCACCTTCAGAAATTTTACGTTTTTGAACGATGTAGACTCTAACCGACATATTAACACCAGGATTTAATTCATCTTTTCCTCTTGTGAAAACTTGAACTGAATGAACAATTCCGCCACCACCATGAGGAACTCTTAATGATGTATCTCTAACTTCGCGTGATTTTTCACCGAAGATAGCTAACAATAATTTTTCTTCAGGAGATGGATCTGTTTGACCTTTTGGTGTAACTTTACCCACCAAGATATCTCCTTCTTTTACTTCTGTACCAGGAATAATAATTCCGTCAGCATCCAAATAACGACGGCCATCTTCACCTACGTTTGGAATTTCACGAGTTATTTCTTCTTTTCCTAGTTTAGTATCACGAGCCTCAATTTCATATTTTTCAATATGGATTGATGTATATACGTCATCTTGAACTAATCTTTCATTCATTATTACTGCATCTTCATAGTTATAACCATTCCATGTCATGAACGCTACAACCACGTTTCTACCAATTGCTAGTTCACCTTTATCCATAGAAGGACCATCAGCTATAATGTCGCCTTCTTTGACTGTTTCGCCAACAGCAACAATTGGAGTTTGATTGATACAAGTACCTTGATTAGATCTTAAGAATTTTAATAATTCATGTCTTTCAAGTTCACCTTTGTTTGTTCTAATTCTAATTTCTTTTCCATCAACATATTCAACAACTCCGTCATTCATAGCGATAACGCT
>PGXI01000093.1 GCA_002839125.1 Tenericutes bacterium HGW-Tenericutes-5 | reverse complement strand
GTTAAAAATTAAGCCATTGCTTGAAATTGATAAAAATGGTGCAGTCGTTAGTATCGAAAAAATCAGAACATTCGGTAAAGCGGTTGATAGAGTTATAGAAAAGTTTATGGAAGAAACAGTTGGTTTAGACGTAGAAGCTTTTATTATCCATGCTAATAATCCAGAAACTGTTAAATACATAAGAGAAAAAGTGTTAACGCAACGTCCAGAGTTAGGCGAAATCAAAGATTATCTATTAACTCCAGCAGTTGCTGCTCATTCTGGTCAAGGAGCAATTACGATCGGATATATACTTAAAAAATAGAGGTAGTTATGATTAACAGCGATGTTATTCGAGGTCATATCGAAACTATTATTCTTAAATTATTGATAGAAAAAGATATGTACGGTTATGAACTCGTTAGCGTTATTAAAGACAGAACAAATAATTTGTTTTTGATTAAAGAAGCAACTCTTTACGCAGTCTTGCAAAGACTTGAAAAAAAAGAGTTGATTTCTTCATATTTAGGTGAGAAAACATTTGGTGGGAAGCGTAGATACTATAAAGTGACTGCTTTAGGAAAAGCCTATTTTAAAGAAATGCTCGAAGAATGGAACATGTTAAGAAATATTATGTTTAATATGTTAGGAGACGCAAATGAATAAAATTAAAGCTTTTGTCAGCAACTTGTTAAAGGGTTACTTTAATGACGAAGATAAGAAAGAATTAATCGAAATTCTTACCCTTAGTTTGGAAGAAAAAGTCGATGATTTGGTTGAAAGCGGAACTCCGCTTGAGGAAGCAATCGACAAATCTATCAGTGAATTCGGTGGGGTAGAGGATGTTTTAGAAGTTTATCCTGAACTAAATAACAAACAGAAATTGATTAGAAACAGAAAACATCAATTCTTGTTTTCTTTAGGGGGTTATTTAATTATCAGCGGTTTAGCGATATTTATTAACTTTACATTTATTCAATTTTTTGCTAATATATTATGGTTCATCGCCATTTTAATAGCACTATTATTCTGGCCAATCACAATGCTATTCAGATATTTATCAATTAAGAAGTAAAGGATTTGAGATTTTGAAAATACGTAAATTAGTTTTTATTGCTATCATGATATCCATCAGTGTGGTATTGTCGATTATTGAAACCGCGATATCAGGAATGATATTTATCGTTCCCGGTGTAAAATTAGGATTAGCAAATGTTGTTACTTTAATAATATTAATGACTCTAGGAGAAAGAGAAGCTTTCTTGGTTGTATTCACTAGAATATTAATTGTTGCTTTGACCTATAGCGGGTTGTTTTCAAATTCATTCTGGATAAGTATTACCGGAGGGATGTTAGCAATTTTAGCAATGATTCTAATCAAGAAAACTAAACTTTCATTATACAGTATATCTGTTTTTGGATCTTTGATGCATATGGTGGGACAGATCACAGCCGCAATCATCGTGTCAAATACGGAAACATTAATCTATCTTTTACCTTACATGATTGCTTTAAGCGTACCGACAGGACTTATTACCGCTTATCTCGCTAATAAAGTAATTGTGAGTTTTAAAGACAGAATTCGTTCATTCAATTAAAAAAGCGCCTAAGCGCTTTTTTTTAATTTATCGGTTCCATTAAGTAATCAGCGAAATTATCGCTCATTACAACATTTTCTTCGTCTAAGTACCATAAAGCTTCTAATCCAGGGGTATCATTAACAAATTCAAGCCCTTCTTCAACAGTCATTAAATAGATAGCAGTCGATAAGATGTCGCCAATGGCTCCGTCGTTATAAAGGATTGTGATACTAGTTGCTTCTCCACCAGGATAATTAGTTCTTGGATCGATTATGTGATGGTAGATTGTTTCATCTTCTAAATCATTAACATTTTTGAAATATCTTTGGTAGTTGCCACTAGATACTAGATTTAAGCCATTTGATAATTTAACAACTGCATAATAATCGCCAGGTTGTACACTGAAAGGTGTCGTTAGCGCGATATAGTATAATCCGTCTGATTTATCTAAATTAGTACCATTCGCATAAACATTTGAGTTTCCAAGGTTTAATATATAATTCATGTCTAAATCCTTGAAATGTTCAATTATTAATTCGCTGAAATACCCCTTCGCAAATCCGCCTAGGTCAATTCCCATATTTTCTTTAGCAAAACTTACTGTGAGATTAGTTTCATCTAAAATAATATCATCAGGATCAGTATTGAAAGTCACACCTTCTAGTTCTATTGTTGGGACTGGACAATAGTCGACACCAAACTCAATGAAAGAGTCACAAGCAACACTATTTCTGGTGTTATGCCATACCATTAAAACTGGATGTAAAGCGATATTGAACAAGGAACTCCCATCAATAACAACGATATCTTCATTATCTTTGGCGAATTTTATAGCGTCAAATAACTCTTTATCAACTGTTGTAGGTCCACTTGAGTTATTGATTGTATTTAAGTTAACTACATCATCATAAGCATTATACTTATCAAAATATTGATGATATTTTAAACTTAACTCTTCAAACTCTTCATATACTTGATCAATATCATAAGTAGCGGCTTTATCATAATAAACCTTTAAAGATATGACGGTATCAAAGTAAGAAGTGTATCGCTTTTCACAAATATATACTCCATCGGTTTTGCCAGGTTGACAAATATCTTCATTAGGGTTTTTGACACTCCCTGAACATGACATCAGCAAGACAGATGAAAAAATTATGAATAATAGTAAAGTAAGTTTTTTCATTTCGTAAATTCTCCTTTATATTTTGTTTTCAATATTTGTAGTTTTATTATATAATATCTATGATGAGGAAGGTGATATTATCAAAAAGCGTGATATAGTTTTCATCGGTATTATTCTTTTGATAGCACTCTTGAGCGGACTAGGATTTAGAATCGTTCAAAATATAAATTCAACAGGAAATACTTTCGCAAAGATTGTTTATCAAAACGAACTTATACTGATGATTAATTTAGAAAATAATGAATATCATCTCTATGATACCATATATAAAGATCAAATCCATGTTGGCAGAGCTTCAGAAGGAGTTTTCTATGTACCTGGTAAAGTAACAACAGAAATGACTACTCTTTATGAAGAAGACCTATACGCAAAAGATAATAGTATAGTTGGTATAAAAGTAATAGTAGCAGATGCAAAAATCAGTGTAGCTTATCAAGAAAGTCCGAAAGACCTATGTGAACTACAAAAACCTACATCATCACCATTAATGCCGATTGTATGTTTACCTAATGAACTAGTAATAAACATTTATACGGATATTGAAAGTGATGCCTTTATCCCAGATTCAGTATTGGAGTGAGACTTATGTTAGCAATCGTAGATGTTAGTGTATTTTATATATCAAGAATAATTTTATTTTTTATCGCTACTATGTTTATTTTCAAGGCTTTACAAGCCGTAGATTTAACTAAAATCTTTAAAAAGAACTCAGCTGATCAAATCCGTTTTCTTTTTATGATCATAGCTGTAATTTTAGGTTATTTATTTGTGGATGCGATTGTAAGTTTGTTTGAGAGCCTTAACAATCTACTTTAACATAAACATGTTTTTCTTCAATAATCACTAAACGATCTTGATAATTATTGAAGTTGAATAATCTTTGTTTGATTTCTTCAAAGTTTAATTCAGTTAAACTAAAATAAAATTCAATTTCATTACCATAATCGATCTTATCTAAAAGGGTTTGTTCTCTAATAGTTTTATCGATATTTCCTAAATAATCATAACTACAAGTTACTTTACAGTAATAAGTAGTTATTTTTTTTGTGAAAACAGCTTCACTTATCACTTGAGCAGCAGTATGAGAATAAGCTCTGATAAGTCCACCGCCCCCTAATAAGATTCCCCCAAAATATCTAATGACAATTAGAAGAACATGATTGAGTTCATTCGCTTTAACAACTTCTAAAATTGGATATCCAGCTGTTCTATTGGGTTCGCCATCATCAGAATACTTTGCCAAATTGTCTTCTAGAATATATGCATAGGTGTAGTGATTGGCACCAGGATAATCAGTTCTAGCCTTTTCAAGTACTCGAGTAATTTCTTCTACAGTTTCGACATGATATAAAAGGCCGATGAATCTAGACTTTTTTTCGATAAATTCAGTTTTAGTAAAACCATCTACTGATTTCATATACTCACCAGCCAATATTATAACATGAAAGCACTGGTTTATAAACATTAATCTTAGTGAAAAGCCTTTCTAAAATTAGAGATAAGTTATATTGAAAACAGTTAGGAAAAAAAAGTTCTATCATGGTATAATATTATTGGTGATTTTGATGAATAAATTCTTTTCTTTGGGTAAGATAATTATCAAAAAACTTCACGAATTTGGATATGAAGCCTACTTCGTAGGCGGTTTTGTCCGCGATTACCTTTTAGGAGTCGAACCAAAAGATGTTGATATCACCACAAATGCATTACCAGAAGAAGTAGAAGAAATATTTGATAATACTAGAGCTACTGGAAAAAAATATGGTACAATTACTGTTTTTATTGAGGACTTTAGTTTTGAAGTTACTACCTATCGAATCGATCAATTATATTTAAATCACCGTAAGCCTCAATCAGTAGTTTTTTCACAGAAACTCAAAGAGGATTTGAGCAGAAGAGATTTCACAATCAACGCCTTAGCTATGAATGATAAGGCTGAAGTAATTGATCTTTTTAATGGACAAGATGACCTAAAAAATGGAATTATCAGAGCGATTGGAAATGCTGATGAAAGATTTAAAGAAGATGCTTTAAGAATATTAAGAGCACTTAGATTTGTTTCAAGACTTAACTTTGCAGTTGAAGAAAATACGCTTCATAGTATGAAGAATAATCTAGGGTTATTAAACAAACTGGCGAATGAAAGAATTTGCTCGGAACTTGAAGAAATATTTGCCAACCCTTATAATAAATCAGCCGTTAATTATATGGATATTATTGGCTTTAAAGATGTTTTTTCTGAGTTTGCTTCAGGAATAGAAGTTTATCTAGAAAGCGAATATAACCTTGATTTCAGACAATTCTTCGCATTGAATCTTTATTTATCAAAAAAAGAAATTCCTGAAGTTTGGAAGTTATCTAACAAAGACAAATTACTGATTTACAAATATGTTCATATCTTGAATACTATAAAAAACACCCATTTCAATCCTTTGATTTTATATAAGTGTGGCTTAAATGTTCCTTTACAAGCTAACGAAATTTTAAAAGTATTGAAAAAAGATAACAACCAAGAAGAATTAATTGTACAAATATTCCAGGAACTACCGATTAAAAAGCGTGAAGAACTTGCGATTAATGGGCATGACATTTTAGGGTTACAAGATATAAATAATGAAGAGATTATTGGAAAAGTAATCGATGAGATTGAATCTCAAGTGGTTTTAGGACACTTGAAGAATGAAACAACAATTTTGAAAGAATATGCTAAACAGCTATTGGAGAGATTAGATGGATAAACGACCGTTTTACTGTTATCTC
>PGXI01000092.1 GCA_002839125.1 Tenericutes bacterium HGW-Tenericutes-5 | reverse complement strand
ATATCTACTCCTGCGATACGTGCCATAGTTACCTCCTATTATCCTTGTCTTTGTTTATGTTTTGGATTATCACAAATGACAAGAACCTTGCCATTACGTTTGATAATTTTACATTTATCACAGATTTTTTTTACAGATGGTCTTACTTTCATACCATTACCTCCTTAAAATCTTTCCTTAATATATTTTTACTTCATACGATATGTTATTCTTCCACGTGTTAGGTCATAAGTTGATAGTTCAACTTTTACTTTATCACCTGGTAAAATGCGTATGTAATTCATGCGGATTTTACCAGAAACGTGTCCGATTATGCGGTGTCCGATTTCTAGCTCAATTATAAATTGCGCGTTGGGCAAAACTTCTATAACAGTTCCCGTCATTTCTATGACATCATCTTTTTTTGCCAAATAAATCACTCCCCTTTTTGTGTTAGGATACAATATCCGTCTTCAGTAATCAAAATCGAATGCTCAAAGTGAGCTGATAATGATCTGTCTCTAGTTATTGTTGTCCAGCCGTCAGATAATACTCTGACTTCCTTGTTGCCTAAATTTATCATCGGTTCGATAGCTAAAGTCATACCTGGCTTTAATATCAGTCCACGATGTGGCAACCCATAGTTTGGTATTTGTGGATCTTCGTGTAAGGCTCTGCCTAACCCGTGACCAACGAATTCTCTTACCACGCTAAATCCTAATGATTCAGCATGTTTTTGGATTGCATGGGATATATCGGATAGTCTATTATTTGGTTTAGCAAATTCTAATCCTTTAAATAAACTTTCTTCCGTACCCTTAAGCAATCTTTTTGCATCTTCAGATATTTCCCCGCATGCATATGTCCATGCGCTGTCACCATGATAACCCTTGTACTGTGCGCCGATATCAACTGAGACAATATCTCCGTTTTTTAAGTAACGCGTAGAACTTGGAATACCATGAACGACCTCTTCATTAATCGATATGCATGCAGATGCGGGGAAACCATTATAGTTTTTAAATGAAGGAATTGCTCCCTGATTAACAATAACACTCTCAACCAAATCATCGATTTGCTTTGTTGAAATTCCAGGCTTAATAATGTCTTTAACTGCTTCATGAGCTAAAGCAACTATTCTACCTGCTTCTTTCATCAATTCTATTTCTCGACTTGATTTAATTGTTACCATTATTTCTCACCTAATTTACTTATGATATCATGAAAAACCTTGTTTGTTGATTGTTCACCATCGATTACAACTAAGAGATTCTTCTCGTCATAGTAATCTAACAATGGTTTGGTCTTTTCATTATATATTGCTAAACGATTCATTACTGATTCTTCTAAATCATCAGGTCTTTGAATTAATTCATGTCCACAATGGTCACAAATCCCTTCTAATTTTGGTGGATGGTAATCAGTATGATAAGTATGCCCACAGCTTGGACAAACTCTTCTTCCTGCCATACGTCGTAAAAGGATTTCATCCTCAACATCGACATTAATGACTGAAGTTAAACTGATTTCTAATCGACATAACATTTCGTCCAAAGCTTCTGCTTGGGCTCTTGTTCTAGGATATCCATCCAACATGAAACCATTAGGATAATCTTTTTTACTCAAGATTTCCCAAACGATATCATTTGTCATCTTATCAGGAACCAAATTACCTTGATCAAGATATTTCTTTGCTTCAATACCAATTTCCGAACCTTTTTTTATTTCATCACGATAGATATTACCGGTAGAAATATGTTC
Source organism: Tenericutes bacterium HGW-Tenericutes-5 (assembly GCA_002839125.1). Lineage (GTDB taxonomy): Bacteria > Bacillota_I > Bacilli_A > Izemoplasmatales > Hujiaoplasmataceae > UBA2289. Next base: position 11,482 of record PGXI01000092.1, on the reverse strand, counting down.
CAATTGATAATGCTTCAATAATTTCTTTGATTGGGTACCTTTTCCAGCTCCTGGTTTACCCATAATTAATAGATTAATCATAACTGACTATCTCATAAATCCAGCGTATGCTTTTTCTTGAGTATCAGTTTCGATTTGTTTAGCTGTTTCTAGAGCCACCCCAACAATGATCAATAGTGATGTTCCACCGATTTGAGCATAAGTATGTCCTAAAATCATTGATGTGATGATTGGTAAACTTGCTATTACTACTAAGTAGATAGCTCCAATCACTGTAACTCTAAATAAAACTTTTGTAATATAACTTTCTGTTTCAAAACCTGGTCTAACTCCTGGAATATATGCATTTTGTTTATTTAAGTTTTCAGCTATTTGTTCTGGTTTAACCAAAATGAATGAATAGAAGAATGTGAAAATAAAGATTAATACGATATATAATACGAAGCCGATAGGTTGATTGTATGAAAATATTTGATTAATCCAGTTGCTTGCACCAGCTCCAATATTGATATATTGGAAAATAGTACTAGGCAATGACAAGATGATTGATGCAAAGATTACTGGAATAACTGATGCTGTGTTAAGTTTGATTGGAATATTTGATTCAGATGCGCCTTTGAATTTAGAGCTTCCAGGTCTATTAGCATATTGAATAGGAATCTTTCTTACAGCAACTTGCATGTATGTGATACCTACCAAAACAACTATAAACATTAGAATGCTGACACCGAATAAAACATAACCAACGAATGAGCCTTGGCTCGCAAAGACATTAGTGCCTAATGCGCCATTTGGATCCGCGATATAATATTGCATTAATGAAGCGATTGTTCCTGGGAATGAAATAATAATCCCGGCAACGATCAACATTGATGAACCATTACCAATACCTTTTAAAGTAATTTGATCAGCTAACCAAATCATAAAAGCAGTACCAGCTGTTAAGATTACAGCAATATAGAAATATACCAAGAACCAAAGACCTTGATTAGGTCCTACCCAAGAAGTTACACTTCCTAAGAATAATTGATCTTGTGAGTTATGAAAAGCGAATGTCATTGCTAAAGCTTGAATAAAAGCTAAAGCAATCGCTAAATATCTAGTCAATCTTGAAATCTTTTGTCTTCCTACTTCACCTTCTTCACCCCACTCTTTTAAAACTGGAATAATATCCATTTGTAAAAGTTGGACGATGATTGATGCAGTGATGTATGGGCTAATACCTAAAGCTACAATTGAATAATTTCTTAAGGCATCACCAGAAATTGAGTTAACAATTCCTAAGAAACCAGAGTTATCGAACAAACTAGATAAACTAGATGCATCGATTAAAGGCATTGTAACATAGGTTAATAGTTTGAAAACTAAGAAAGCTAATAATGTGAAACCGATTTTTTTCAAGATCTCCTTATTTTTGAAAATCTTTTTAATAGTTTCCATTATATCACCTCAACCGTGCCACCTGCATCTTCAATAGCTTTTTTTGCAGAAGCTGAAAATTTATGCGCTTTGACAGTAAGTTTAACTTCCAATGTGCCAGTACCTAAAATTTTGACCCCGCTTAATTCTTTTTTTATTACTCTGTCGTTTAATAAAACTTCTGGAGTAACGATTGTGCCGTCTTCATAGTTGTTAAGGTCATTTAGGTTTACAATAGCGAATTCCTTTCTGAAAGGATTGGTGAACCCTTTTTTAGGAAGGCGTTTGAATAGTGGTGTTTGTCCACCTTCAAATCCAAGTCTAACTCCACCACCTGTACGTGAGTTTTGGCCTTTTTGTCCGCGTCCACTGGTTTTACCAGTTCCACTGCTTGTTCCACGGCCTAGTCTCTTTTTGTAATGAGTTGCTCCTGGATTAGGTTTTAATTCATGTAATGTCATCTCTTGCACCCCCTACTTCTTAACTTCTTCGACTTTTACTAAATGACTGACAGTATTCACCATACCTTTGATCATATCGCTTTCTTCAACAACAACTGAAGAATTTCTTTTAGTAAGTCCTAAAGCTTTAACTGTTTTTACTTGATTAGGCTTTTTGCCCATTAATCCTCTTACTAAGGTTACTTTAATTTGAGCCATTATCCAAGTACCTCCTCAGGTGAGATTCCTCTCATTGCCGCTACAGATTCAACTGTTCTTAGTTCTTTCAAACCTTCAACAGTAGCTCTAACGATATTGATTGGTGAATTTGAACCTAAAGATTTACTTAATACGTCTTCAATACCTGCTAACTCTAATACCGCACGAACTGGACCACCGGCGATAACACCAGTACCTTCTGATGCTGGGCGTAAAAATACTTTTCCAGCGCCATACTTACCAGTTACAGTATGAGGGATAGTTGTTCCATCCATTGGTACAGTAACTAAGTTTTTCTTTGCGTCTTCAATAGCTTTTTTAATCGCATCTGGAACTTCACTTGCTTTACCAGTTCCAAATCCTACTTTACCTTTTCTATCGCCAACTACAACTAAAGCTGAAAAACTAAAACGTCTACCACCTTTAACAACTTTTGTAACACGACCAATATTTACAACTCTTTCTTCATAGAGTTTTGGTTCTTTCTTAGGTGAACGAGGTTTTCTTCCTCTTTTATTACGAACATTATCTTCCATATTAGATTACCTCCTTCATTAGAATTCCAGCCCAGCTTCTCTAGCAGCTTCGGCTAATGCTTTCACTCTACCGTGGTATAAATACCCACCGCGATCGAAAACAACTAATTTTACATTTTTTTCAATTGCTCTTTCAGCAACTAATTGACCAACTTTTTTTGCGCCTTCGATATTAGATCCGCTAATACCTTCGATTTCTCTTGAATTTGCTTGTGCTAAAGTTATTTGGTTTACGTCATCAATAATTTGAGCGTAAATTTGTTTGTTAGAACGAAAAACATTTAAACGTGGTCTTTCAGGAGTTCCCTTAATTTGGAATCTCATGCGACGATGTCTTTTTTGTCTTTGAGCGTTTTTATCTACTGATTTAAACATATTATCACCTACAAGCTAATTACTTAGCTGTTTTTCCTTCCTTGCGACGTACATGTTCATCTCTATATCTAATACCTTTACCAAGATATGGTTCAGGTTGACGAACCTTACGTATGTTAGCCGCAAATTCTCCTACCATTTGTTTATTAGCACCTTTTACATGAACTTCTGTATTCTTAGGAATGTCGATTGTCAAACCTTCAGGTATTTCCATTTCCACTGGATTGGAATACCCAACGTTTAAAACTAATGTTTTCGGATCTTTTAATTGCGCACGATACCCTACACCTTTGATATCAAGGATTTTTGTATATCCTTCACTTACACCAATAACCATATTATTCAATAACGCTCTTGTAGTCCCGTGAAGGGCTTTAATGCGTAATGAATCATTTGGTCGGGTTACAGAAATTTCGTCATTTTCTACTTTAATTCCAATATTATTATTGAAAGTAAAGCTAAGTTCTCCAAGTGGTCCTTTAACGATAACATGATTGTTAGCGTCAATATTAAGGCTTACACCAGCAGGAACTTTTATCGATTGATTACCAATTCGACTCATAGTTTTCTTGCACCTCTCTCATTATAATTAATTACCATATATATGCTATTACTTCGCCACCAATTTTATTTTTTCTAGCGTCTCTATCAGTCATAATACCTTTAGATGTAGAAATGATAGCTACTCCTAGTCCGTTAAGAACTTTAGGAAGGTCATCTGTTTTAGCATAAACACGTAATCCTGGTTTAGAAATTTTCTTCAAACCTCTAACATCATCATTTACTAAATATTTTAAACTTATTTTTAAAGTACCTTGTACTCCATCATCGATGCGCTCAAAATCAGTAATATACCCTTCTTGTTTTAAAACATTAAGGATTTCCATTTTTAATTTTGAAGCTGGAACATCAACGGTTTTATGTTTCATTTGATTTGCGTTGCGAATTCTTGTTAACATATCCGCAATTGGATCTGTCATGACCATATTAATAATGCCTCCTTCCTTGATTATCGGAACTTACTCTTCTCATAATTTATTACCAACTTGCTTTTTTAACGCCAGGGATTTGACCCTTATACGCTAATTCTCTAAAACAAACACGACATAGCTTGAATTTACGATATACAGAATGAGGACGTCCACAACGTTCGCATCTTGTATAGTTTCTTACTGGGAATTTTGATCCGCGTTTAGTACTAACAATTTTAGATGTTTTTGCCATATGTGCTTCCTCCTTATTTCTTGAAAGGCATTCCGAATAATTTTAGTAATTCGAAAGCTTCCTGATCTGTATTTGCCGTAGTAACGAACACGATGTCCATACCACGAATTTTGCTAACTTTATCGTAATTTATTTCTGGGAAGATCAATTGTTCTTTAATACCTAATGTATAGTTACCTCTACCGTCAAATCCTTTTGGATTGATACCTCTAAAGTCTCTAACTCTTGGTAAAGCGATTGTAACTAACTTGTCAAGGAAATCGTACATTCTATCCCCACGTAAAGTTACTTTACAGCCGATTGGCATACCTTCACGTAATTTAAATGTTGCAATTGATTTTTTTGCTCTTGTAACAAGTGGTTTTTGTCCTGTGATTAATGTTAATTCATTAACAGCATCATCTAATACTTTTGGATTCGCAACAGCGTCTCCAACACCAATGTTAATTACTATCTTACTAATTCTAGGGCTTTCCATGATGGAAGAATAATTGAATTTTTCCATTAGGGCTGGTGTGATTTCGTTACGATATTTTTCGAGTAATCTATTCATATTTTTCTCCCTTCATTTAATCTAAAACTTTGCCAGATTTTTTAGCATATCTAACTTTTTTAGTAACTTCTTGTTTTTTAACAGTTTCAGTAACTGTCTTATAGCCGATTTTAGTCGGTTTCTTTTCTTTTGGATCTAATAACATAACGTTAGAAGCGTGGATTGGTTTTTCAATCTCAACGATTCCTCCGTCGGGATTAGTTTGAGAAGGTTTTAGATGTTTTTTAATTTTTGCCAAGCCTTCGCCTTCTAAAACAACTCTATCAGTTTTTGTCAAAACTTTAATAATTGTTCCTTGTTTACCTTTATCTGCGCCAGAGATTATAACGACTTTATCGCCTTTTTTTAATTTCATGTTTCAATTCCTCCTTATAATACTTCTGGAGCTAGAGAAACTATTTTTGTAAACTCTGCGTCTCTTAACTCTCTTGCAACAGGTCCAAAGATACGAGTCCCTTTTGGAGATTTGTCGTCTTTAATAATAACTGCTGCATTGTCATCAAATTTGATGTATGAACCATCTGCACGACGGATTTCTTTTTTCGTTCTCACTATTACTGCTTTAACTACTTCACCTTTTTTGACCATTCCACCTGGAGTGGCTGCTTTTACAGTAGCTACGATGATGTCGCCAACACTTGCGTATTTACGACTTGTACCACCTAAAACTTTGATTGTTAATATTTCACGAGCACCTGAGTTATCCGCGATCTTAAGTCTTGATTCTTGTTGTATCATAATAATACCTCCAATATCCTAAACTTCTTCGTGTTTTTCCACGATCTCAATTAAACGGAAACGTTTAGTTGCTGATAGTGGACGGCACTCTGTAATTCTAACAACATCACCAGTTTTAGCTTCGTTCTTTTCATCATGAGCTCTGAATTTTTTAGAAGAAATTACTCTTTTTCCATATAATGGATGTTTTTTATAAGTAGTTACTAAAACTGTAATTGTTTTGTCGTTTTTGTCAGATACAACAGTTCCGGTAAAAACTTTACGATTAGTTTTTAATTCCATATTCATTTCCTCCTTATTCGCTTTCTCTCTCAGTAAGAACAGTCTTCATACGAGCAATAGTTTTTTTAATAGTTGAGATGCGTGCAGTATTTTCTAATTGACCAGTTGCTTGTTTAAAGCGTAGGTCGAATAATTCTTTTTTTAGATTATCTATTTCATTTAAAATGGTTGCGGTGTCCATTTCGCGAATTTCTTTAGCGTAAATCATAGAGAATCACCACTTTCTTTCTTAACGAACTTTGTCTTTATAGGTAGTTTGTGAGCAGCTAATCTCAAAGCTTCTTTTGCAACATCTTCTGGTACACCAGCAACTTCGAACATTACCATACCCTCTTTAACTACTGCTACCCATTCTTCAGGTGAACCTTTACCAGATCCCATACGGACTTCCAAAGGTTTTTTAGTTTTTGCTAAGTGAGGGAAAATCTTAATCCATACTTTCCCAGCACGTTTCATAAAACGTGTCATTGCAATACGGCTAGCTTCGATTTGACGTGCTGTAATCCAAGCACCTTCTAAAGCTTTTAAACCGTATTCTCCAAAAGAGATTTCTGCATTCCCTTTTGTTTGCCCTTCATAGCTAACGCGATGAGGACGACGATATTTAGTTCTTTTAGGCATTAACATATTACTTAGCCTCCTTCTTCTTAGAAGGTAAAATTTCCCCTTTATAAATCCATACCTTAACGCCTAGTTTACCGTATGTTGTATTAGCTTCCGCTAATGCATAATCGATATCAGCTCTTAAAGTATGTAAAGGAACATTTCCTTCACTGTATCCTTCACTACGTGCCATTTCAGCGCCGCCAAGACGTCCTGATATTAAGGTTTTGCAACCTTTAGCTCCAGCTTTTAAAGCTCTTTGAATAGCAACTTTTTGTACTCTTCTGAAAGAAGCTCCTAATCTTGCATCTTTTTCTGGACGTTTGATTTCAACAACATTTAAAAATACTTGTTTATCAGTTAATTTTTCTAATTTTTCAACAACTGCTTTTTTAGTTTCAGCATTTCTACCGATAACCATACCTGGTTTTGCAGTGTTAACAGTTATGATAACTCGTTTTTTACTTCTTTCAATCTCAATCTTAGAAACACTTGCATTCTTGTATAGATCGTAAAGTAAGTCACGAATTTTAATATCTTCATGTAAAAGATCCGCTACTTCGTTTTTATCAGCATACCATCTTGATTCCCAATCAAGGATGATACCTATACGTTGTCCAACTGGATTAACTTTTTGTCCCATAAAATTCCTCTTACTCCCTTTCTGCCACTGTGATGTAAATGTGGCTAGTTCTTTTTAATATTGCAAATGCTCTACCTTGTGAATGAGGTTGCATTCTTTTTAAAGTTTTACCTTCTCCAACATAAATTTCTTTTACGAATAATTTAGCTTGGTCTAATTGATAATTATGTTCAGCATTGGCAACCGCTGATTTTAAGACTTTTTCAACAGCTTTTGTTGCTCCTCTTGGAGTATTTCTTAAAGTAGCGTATGCATCGCCAATGTTTTTACCTCTAATTAAATCAATTACTAACTTTACTTTACGAGGAGAGATTCTTACAGTTTTAGCAACAGCTTTTGCTTCCATGATTATTTACCTCCCCTTGTAGCTTTTTTATCTACGTGACCGCGATAAGTTCTAGTTGGAGCGAACTCACCTAACTTATGACCAACCATATCTTCAGTAATGTATACAGGAACATGTTCCTTACCATTATGAACACCGATTGTTAAGCCAACAAAGTTAGGGAAAACTGTAGAACGTCTCGACCATGTTTGAATAACTTTCTTTGAATTTGTTTCGATTGCTTTTTCTACTTTCTTCATTAAGTGATCATCACAAAATGGGCCTTTTTTAATTGAACGTGACATTTAGAGTTCCTCCTTCCTATTTATTTCTGCGTCTAACAATTAATTTACTGCTAGCCTTATTTTTATTTCTAGTAATCTTACCAAGAGCAATTTTACCCCAAGGTGTAAGCGGAGCTTTATGACCGATAGGTTGTTTCCCTTCACCACCACCATGAGGGTGATCTACTGGGTTCATAACTGAACCACGTACTGTAGGTTTAACGCCCATGTGTCTTTTTCTTCCGGCTTTACCGATATTTACTAATGAGTAGAATTCATTTCCTACTTCACCGATTGTAGCACGGCATTTTCCTAAGATTCTTCTAACTTCACCAGATTTTAATCTGATTAAAACATATTTTTCTTCTCTACCAAGAATTTGCGCAGATGTACCGGCAGCTCTGATTAATTGACCACCTTTACCAGGGTAAAGTTCGATGTTATGGATTACTGTACCTACAGGAATTTCCATAATTTCTTTTGCATTACCGATAACGATATCTGCATCTTTACCTGATTCAACTGTCATACCAACTTCTAAACCTTTAGGAGCGAGGATGTAACGTTTTTCCCCATCAGCATAATTGATTAAAGCGATATTAGCAGTTCTGTTTGGATCGTACTCGATTGTCGCAACACGTCCGATAACTCCATCTTTATTTCTTTTGAAATCAATAATACGATATTTTCTTTTTGCTCCCCCAGCTTGATGGCGGACTGTTATTTTCCCTTGATTGTTTCTACCACCATTTTTCTTGATAGTAGCTACTAGGGATTTTTCTGGCTTTGTCGCTGTAATTTCATTATAATCAAGCTTTGACATGTTACGCAAACCATTTGTCTGTGGTTTATACTTAATAATAGCCATTATTTAATACTCCTCCCATTACGCTGTATAAATGTCGATCTTGTGACCTTCTTTTAAAGTCACAATTGCTTTTGTAACGGAAGCGGTAAATCCTGAGTATTGTCCAACTCTTTTAGCTTTAGCTTTTCCATTTACGACATTTACTTTTTCTACTTTTACATTGAAGATTGCTTCAATAGCATCTTTAATTTGAATTTTATTAGCTCTTCTATCTACTTCGAAAGTATATTTTCTTTGTTCAGCTAATTTTGTTGATTTTTCTGAAACGATCGGGCGTTTTATAACATCATATTTATCCATATTAACTTAAAGCCTCCTCGATTTTTTCTAGAGCGTCTTTAGTGAAAACTAACTTGTTTGCGTTCATAATGTCATAAACACTAATGTGATTATAAAGGATTGTTTGAACGTTAGGTAAGTTTCTAGATGCGATACTAGTCATATCTGAATCTTCTCCTAAAACAACGATAATTTTACCTTCAACTCTTAAATTTTCTAATACAGTTACCATATCTTTAGTCTTATGTGACGCCAAGATAATTGATTCAACTGCAATTAAGTTTTCTCCTCTTAACTTTTCTGATAAAACGATCTTTAAAGCTAAGCGACGTACTTTTCTATTAACCTTATATGAATAATCTCTTGGAGTTGGTCCAAAGACAACACCACCGCCTGTATATTGAGGCGCTCTGATGGAGCCTTGACGAGCATGTCCAGTTCCTTTTTGACGGTATGGTTTTCTTCCCCCGCCTCTAACTGCTGTTCTGTTCTTTGTCATAGCAGTTCCTTGACGCATAGCAGCTCTTTGTTGCTTAATTACATCATAAATAACTTGATTGTTATTTTCAACTGCAAATACTTCGTCTTTTAAATTTAGACTACCAATTGATTCACCTTGTTGATTTAACATTGCTAATTTAGGCATAGCTTTTCCTCCTTCCGAAAATAATTAATTAATTTTGTTTTTTAAATGCGTTTTTAACGATAACTAATGATTTGTTTGGTCCTGGAACATTACCTTTGACCAATAATATGTTCTTGTCTGCATCTGCACGAACAACAACTAAGTTTTGAATAGTGACAGTTTCATGTCCCATTCTTCCTGGCATGTTTTTGCCTTTTCTGATACGGTTAGGGGCAATAACACCCATTGATCCAACACCACGATGATATTTAGATCCGTGTGCCATCGGTCCAGTATGTTGGTTGTGACGCTTAATCACACCTTGATAACCTTTCCCTTTTGATGTTCCAGTTACGTCTACATAATCACCAGCGGTAAATATATCACATTTTACCTCTTGGCCAACTTCATACTCTTCCATTCCTGCAAGACGTATTTCCTTGATGTAGCGCTTAGGTGTTGTGTTTGCTTTTTCAAAATGAGCAGTTAAAGGCTTATTAACTAAATTAGCTCTTTTATCCATAAAACCTAATTGAACTGAACTATATCCATCAGTTTCAACAGTTTTCTTTTGCAATACAACATTCGGTTCCACCGAAATTACTGTAACAGGAATCATTTTTCCGTTTTCATCAAATACTTGAGTCATTCCTACTTTTCTTCCTAAGATACCTTTTGCCATGAGTACACCTCCTATTTAATATTTTCTTACTTCAAGACGATATCTACACCAGATGGTAAATCTAAGTGCATTAATGAATCAATTGTTTTTGGCGTTGGGTTCACGATATCGATTAATCTCTTGTGAGTTCTTCTTTCGAATTGTTCACGTGAATCCTTGTTAACATGTGGGCTTCTTAAAATTGTGAAAATTTCCTTTTCAGTAGGTAGTGGGATTGGCCCGCTAACCTTAGCCCCAGTTTTCTTCGCTGTTTCAACGATTCTTTTTGCTGATTGATCTAATAATCTGTGATCATAAGATTTCAATCTAATTCTAATTACTTGATTTGTAGCCATTTAAAGTCCTCCTTTGCATATAATTTAGCTTATATACAGGCTCATTGTAAATTCCCTAACCTCCCTCATAACCATCTAAACAACGGCTATGTGTGTGTCAGCAACCTTACAAATCTCTGCCTTCCTATTTTCCATAGGCTTTAATATGATATCAAATTTCTAAAATTAATGCAAGGATTTTTTTCCAGAATCGCTTATTTTGTTGTAGATACAGGAAAAAACCAACATTTTCTCACCAGATAAAAAAATTTTTTAAAAAAATATAGTTTTCTTTCGATTATGAAATTTTTTATATTCAGTGACATTTATCTTTTTAGTGACATTTGTATATAAAATTATCAATTATGTACACATTGGACTTCATAGATATTGTAATTTTTTTCATTGACAGTATTGAGATTATTTTTTATAAAATATATAATTAAATAAATTATAAAAATATTTATAATAGACCATTTCTATTGGAGGTAACATGAAAAGCAAACTTTTATTTTTGCTTGGTTTGATTATTACTCTTTCGATCATTAGCTGCACAGGCAATCCCACAACTCAGAACTCTTCAACAACTACTTTAGACTCGCAAGAAACATCAGAAAACACCTTAATTCCCACTACAGTTGAATCAACTACTTTAGTTTCTTCAACAACACAAATATTGACAACCTCAGTCTTCACCACAACTTCTACTTATACAACCGAAGAAACTACAACAAATGAAGTTTCCTCTTACAGTATCTATCTAGAGACCGAAGGGGGGATTTTGGACTTTTATACGATAGATAACTTGCATGAAAACGATGTAGTAACTTTACCTATTCCAACTAGAGAAGGATATATCTTCAGCGGATGGTACATCAGTATTGATAGCGATATAATGCTTGAAGAATTAACCATTAGCGACAGTGATATTACGTTATATGCGGATTGGAGTAGTGTCGGTTTAGATTTTCAATTAATTAATGGAGATATTGAGTATGAGGTAAGTATCGGTGATGTTGAGAATCTAACTTCTGTTTCAATACCGAAGTTTTACCAGGGAAAGAGAGTAAGTA
>PGXI01000091.1 GCA_002839125.1 Tenericutes bacterium HGW-Tenericutes-5 | reverse complement strand
GGTCTGTTAATAGTTGATGAAGAGCAACGATTCGGTGTTTTGCATAAAGAGAAAATTAAAGAGTATAAAGTTAATGTCGATGTATTGTCTCTATCGGCAACACCAATCCCTAGAACTCTTAATATGGCAATCATGGGAGTTAAAAACATGTCTATCCTTGAGACAGCTCCAGAGAACCGTTATCCAATTCAAACATATGTCTTGGAAAGAAATGATATCATTTTACGTGATGCTATCGAAAGAGAGTTAGCAAGAAATGGTCAAGTATTTTATCTTTATAACCGAGTAGATAATATCGATTTTATTGCTGATAAAGTCAAATTATTGGTTCCAGAAGCTAGAATCGACATTGCTCACGGGCAAATGAGAAAACACGACTTAGAAAAAGTTATTGATAGTTTCATTGAAAAAGATATTGATGTTCTAATATCCACCACCATTATCGAAACTGGGATTGACATCCCTAACGCTAATACTTTAGTCATTCATGACGCTGACTTATTAGGTTTGTCCCAACTTTACCAGATTCGAGGAAGAGTAGGAAGATCGAATAGAATTGCTTATGCTTACTTAATGTATAATAAGAATAAGAAACTCACTGAAGAAGCGGGTAAAAGACTTCAAGTAATTAAAGAATTCACAGAATTAGGTAGCGGTTTTAAAATCGCGCTTCGAGATTTATCGATTCGTGGTGCAGGAGATGTACTAGGTCAAGAACAAAGTGGCTTTATTGACTCAGTCGGTATTGATATGTATATGCAGATTCTTCAAGAAGAAGTTTCTAAAGCAAGAGGAAACGAGAAAAATTTCGATACTTCAAGAAAAATCAAAGCTAATGTTTCTAAATTTATCGAAAAAGATTACATTGAAGATGATTACATTAAGATCGAAATGCATAAGAAGATTAATTCGGTTAAAACAATTAAAGATGTTAAGGAAGTTCTATCTGAAATCAAAGATCGATTTGGTGATTACAACATCGAACTAGAGATATACATATATGAAAAACTATTTGAATATCTTGCAAAAGAATTAGATGTTGAAAGAATTAAAGAAAACAAAGCGAGAATCACATTAACTTTATCAGAAAATCAAACAAATAGTATGGCAGCCGCAAACATTTTTAAAAGCAGTTTAGATGTCTCAAAAGACTTTAGATTCGCTATAGAAAAAAATCAATTTCAAATCATTTTGGAGACAGGAAATTTAAAACAACATTGGCTATATTCAATGGTTGATTTCCTAGAAAAAATTCTTAATATTTAGAGCGCTAAAAAAAGCGCTCTTTTTATTGGCAAATTACTTCAAAATCATTGAAAAATCGAGGCATATATTATATAATATATTATATATATAATAATATATGGGGAAACTAATGAAAGATGTAAAAATCACAACTGAATATATAACTTTAGGACAGTTAGTAAAGTTTTTAAGCCTTGTCGGTTCTGGTGGAGAAGTCAAGTTTTTTTTGAGTGAAAACGAGATTTTGATTAATGGTGAAATTGATAACCGACGCGGTAGAAAAATCTATCCGAACGATCTTGTTGCTATTAACAATCAAAGATATAAGATTGTATCAAAATGATAATAAACTCAATATCGTTATTTAACTACCGAGGTTATAAAAAAGCTGACATCAACTTTGGTAAAAATGTCAACTTTTTTATTGGAAACAATGGTAGTGGAAAAACTAACCTCCTAGAAGCAATATATTTCTTAGCTTTAGCAAAATCTTATAAGAGCTTAGATATAGCAACCATAAAAAACGAGGAAGAATTTGCACGAATAACAGCTAAAGTTAAATCTGAGAAAGATCTTGTTCCAAAAATAGTAATATCTAAACTCGGGAAAAAGATCGTCGTCAATAATAGTGAAATTGATAAGTTAAGTGACTATATTGGCAGAGTGAAAGTTCTTGCCTTCTTACCGGAAGATATGGATTTAGTTAAAGGTCCACCAAAAAACAGGAGATATTTTATCGACACAATTATTGGACAGATTGATAGAAATTATTTGATTGAACTTAGTGTTTATAGAAATATTCTAAAACAAAGAAATGAACTTTTGAAAGTTTTGTCAGAAAACCGTAATAAAGATTTTACTCTTCTAGATATATATACTGAGCAATTAGCTGCTAGTGCAAAAATAATCGTTGATTATCGAAAGAACTTTATCCACAAAGTAAATTTGGAACTCGCACAAATGTACCATTATTTAGCTGCTAATGAAAAATCTTGTGAGTTTAAATATATACCTAATGTGGATGATAATATTTTAGAAGTTATTAAAGAAAAATATCAAAAAGATTTAGCCTTTAAAACAACTAATAACGGACCTCACAGAGATGATTATGATTTCTTTTTGGAAAATAACCAAGCAAAAGATTACGCATCTCAAGGAGAGCAAAGGGTTACTATTTTAGCCATTATTCTTTCAATAGTCAACTTGCTAATCAAAGAAAAAAATGTTAAACCTATACTTTTGTTAGATGATGTTTTCTCAGAATTGGATTACTTAAGACAAAACCAATTAGTTAAGTATCTTAATTCAACAGAAATACAATCAATAATAACAACCACTAGCATAAAGGACATTAATAATACATTTTTAAAGAACTCAAAAACATTTACCGTAAAAAATCACGTTATCAAGGAGGACAAATTTTATGGACAATAGAGAAAACGCAAAATACGATTCCAGTAATATTCAGATTCTTGAGGGCTTAGAAGCCGTTAAGAAACGTCCTGGGATGTATATCGGAACTACAGGTCCTAGAGGACTTCACCATTTAGTATGGGAAATTGTTGACAACGCAGTTGATGAAGCATTAGCTGGTTTTTGCGATACCATTCAAGTAGAAATATTACCGGGTGAAGTAATTAGAGTTACTGACAATGGTAGAGGTATACCGGTCGATACCCATCCAAAGACTGGAAGACCTTCAGTAGAAACAGTTTACACAACGCTTCATGCGGGTGGTAAATTTGACCACAACTCATACAAAGTGTCTGGTGGTTTGCACGGTGTAGGTGCATCTGTTGTTAATGCTCTTAGTGAATACATGATTGTTGAAATCCACAAAGATGGTCAATATTATGTTATCGAATTTGACCATGGGTTTGTGAAAAAAGAGTTAACAACTCTAGGAGATACTGATAAATCAGGAACAATTGTAACTTTTTTAGCAGATCCAAAGATTTTTGATGAATCTAATGAGTATGAGTTTGAAACATTAAGAACAAGAATTCAACAATTAGCTTTCTTGAATAAAGGAATTAGATTTTCTATTTCCGATTCAAGAGATGAAATGAAAATTGTTCACAAAGACTACTGCTATCAAGGTGGGGTTAGTGAATATGTTTCTTTCTTAAATCAAGATAAAAAAGCAATCCATCCTCAAGTTGCATATTTTGAAGGTGAACAAGAGAATATTATTGTCGAAATCGCTATGCAATACAATGACGGATACGCATCTAATATTTATCCTTTCACTAATAATATTAACAATCCAGAAGGCGGAACACATGAAGAAGGTTTTAAAACTACTCTAACAAGAATATTAAATAACTATGGAAAAAATGCTAATATTTTTAAAAAGGATGAATCACTAGCTGGTGAAGATACTAGAGAAGGTTTAGTCGCTATCGTTTCTGTTAAGCATCCTGATCCTCAATTTGAAGGTCAAACTAAATCTAAGCTCGGTTCAAGTGATGCTAGAAGAGTTGTTGGATCAATTATGAGTGAGGGACTAGATAGATTCTTAATGGAAAATCCTAGTGCCGCAAAAATTATAATTGAAAAGTCACTTATGGCTCAAAGAGCTAGACTAGCTGCTAAAAAAGCTCGAGAAGCAACAAGAAGAAAATCACCTTTAGACAGTTTAGGTTTTGCATCAAAACTTGCCGATTGCCGTTCAAGAGATTCCGAAAAAGCAGAAATATATATAGTGGAAGGGGATTCTGCCGGCGGTTCAGCTAAGCAAGGTAGAGACTCAGAATTTCAAGCTATATTACCATTAAGAGGAAAAGTACTTAACGTTGAAAAAACTAGAATAGATAAAGCTCTACAAAACAAAGAAATCCTTTCCATGATTCAAGCTTTTGGCACTGGTATAGGTGAGGAATTTAATATTGCTAATCTAAGATATAAAAAAATCATAATCATGACCGATGCCGACGTGGATGGAGCGCATATCAGAACACTTCTACTTACATTCTTGTTTAGGTATTTAAAACCACTGATTGAAAGTGGAAATGTATACATCGCTCAACCACCTCTATACAAAGTTCAATATGGCAAAATGGTTCAATATGCATATCAAGATAAAGAATTAGAAAGAATTTTAAGTGAAATAAACGGAAAACCATCACTTCAAAGATATAAAGGTCTTGGAGAGATGAATCCTGAACAATTATGGGAAACTACAATGGATCCCGAAACAAGAACATTACTGCAAGTAAATATTGACGATGCAATTGAAGCTGATCGAGTATTTACAATGCTTATGGGTGATGATACAGAAAGTAGAAAAGAATTCATCCATGAAAATGCAGAATATGTTAAAAATCTAGATGTTTAGAATGGAGGAAAAACATGGAAGAAAATAAACCTATTATCGATGGAAAAAATTTCGATAAAATATCAGAAATAAATCTTACTAGTGAAATGAAAACCTCCTTCTTATCTTACGCAATGAGTGTTATCGTTGCCAGAGCAATACCAGATGTAAGAGACGGGTTAAAACCAGTACATAGACGAATACTCTATGGAATGGATGAACTAGGAGTATATGCCGATAAAGCTTATAAAAAATCAGCGAGAATCGTAGGGGATGTAATGGGTAAGTATCACCCTCATGGTGATAGTTCAATCTATGACGCTCTAGTAAGGCTTGCTCAAGATTTTAGCACTAGATATCCTTTAGTTAACGGTCACGGAAACTTTGGTTCAATCGATGGCGATCCACCAGCGGCTATGCGTTATACAGAAGCGAGAATGGAAAAAATTACTCACGAAATCCTAAAAGACTTAAAAAAAGATACCGTTGATTTCGTTGATAATTATGATGGTTCAGAATCAGAACCAAAAGTTCTACCAACTAGAATACCAAATCTTTTAGTAAATGGTTCAAGCGGTATTGCTGTTGCGATGGCTACAAATATTCCGCCTCATAATTTAAATGAAATTCTTGATGGTTATATTGCTTATGTCAAGAATAAAGATATTGAATTAGATGAGATTATGGAATTTATTAAAGGTCCAGATTTCCCTACCGGTGGTATCATTTTAGGAACATCAGGAATATTATCTGCTTACGCTACCGGTAAAGGTTCAATTAGAATCAAAGCTAAAACAGACATAATTGAGTTACATAATGGCAAAAAACAGATTATTGTTAGAGAAATTCCTTACGCTGTAAATAAAACAACATTAATCGATCGAATTGCTGAGCTTGCCAAAGAAGGAAAAGTTGATGGTATTACCGACTTAAGAGATGAATCAAGCCGTAAA
>PGXI01000090.1:5588-10433 GCA_002839125.1 Tenericutes bacterium HGW-Tenericutes-5 | reverse complement strand
TTTTGAAGATGCTTGTGAATGAGATGGTTGAAAAATATAAAGTCAATGAAAATCTTGTTTTTGTGGGCGGTCATTCAAACGGCGGTTTCATGACTTATACTTTAGCGTGTGAGGCAAACTCTACTTTTAAAGCCTATATGAGTGTATCTGGACTGATGAGTGGAGAAACTTGGGAGACTTGCGAAATAACAGAAGAAACTAATTTGTTTCAATTTCACGGTAGTGCTGATGACGTAGTACCAATAGATGGAACTATGACAAGATTCTTTGGTTGGGGAGGAGCACCTCCTCTAGAGGAAATGTTAGAGCCTTGGATAAATGTATTGAACGATTTTACAATGATAGAAAGTTCAATTAATGAAAACATATCTGTAAAAGAATATATATCTTCAAGCAATCATATCGTCATGTTTGTCAAAGCTGAAGGCTTTGGACATAATTGGGCAAAGGATGATGAGTTGTTTGAAGATCAGGACAGTTATTCAGATATTTCACAATTACTATGGGATTACATGATGAAGTTTGTTGATGAATAGTAAAACTGATCCCTTAAGTAATTATACTGAAGAGTTTAAACTCCTAGATTTGCTAGGAGTTTTTTGTTTGCTTAAAAGTTTTATATTACTATTAAAACTTTTTGCAATTTTTATAGTGACAACATTGAATCGATTAAGGTGTGTAAAAAAATAAATGTTTATTGCTTGTTTGCGGTTATAGAGATATAATCAATTCGTATAAGTATTTTAGTATAAAGATTAACTAAAAAAATATTAAAAACTATAACATTTACTGGGACAATGGTGATTAAGTATGGATGATAAGTTCAAATATAACTTAAGAATCTTTATTATTTTTGGCATTTGTTTTGAATTAATGAATGTATTTTATAATCCATATGCGATGAAGTTTCTAGAAAGAATCGGTGGGAATGAATTTCATTTTTCATTAGTTAATTCAACCAAAGGGATAATAATGATTTTTACTGCTTTACCAGCAGCGTTCATCATCAATAAGATTGCTGATAAACAGAAAGTTACTTCAAATATTGTTCTTGCGATGGCTTTTATAATTTTTTCAATGTTTTTTATTCCGATGTTACCATCTAATTTCCAAGTAGTTTCTTTTATTGTTATTTTAACCTTATTGATGATTCCAATTTCAATTTATAATATTAGTTATCAAAATATTACCGCGGATCTCTTCCCGCTAAGAAGAGCTAGAGTGTTATCAAAGAGAAGTATTTACACTATTATCTTCACAACTACTGTAACTATTGCTTCTGGATTAATATTCAGATATTTTGCTGGAGATAACGATGAATTTATTTTAATTTATAGAATATTTTATGCATTAGCCTTTGTATCTGGTTTGTTAGGATATTTTATCTTTAAGCGTTTGCATTATACACCGACACAATCAGATGAAACGATTAAGTTTAAAGGAAGTTTCAAAAAAGTATTTAAAAACAAACGTTTTACTAAGTTTGCTTTAAGTTCAACAATCTTTCATTTCGGATGGCAGATGGGATGGCCTTTGTTTTCTATCTACACGATAAAAACCTTAGGAGCAGATGAATTTTGGTTATCTTTCAATACTGTAGGATCGGCGATTGTAATGCTTTTTGCACTTCGTGTTTGGCCAAAATTAATTGAAAAATACGGAAATGAGAAAATTGCATATATTTGTACATTTGGAATGGCAATTACTCCATTACTCTATGTTATGTCTAAAAGTCTTATAGTTCTTGTAATATTTTCTTCTTTATCAGGAATATTTACTTCAGGAACAATTACAGTTTTATTCATCGATATGTTAGAAGTAGTTCCAGAGAAAAATAGGATTATTTATGTTGGGTATTATAATGTTTTAACAAATATTACACTTGCAATATCACCTTTAGTAGGTCATTTCTTTTATGAGAATTTAGGAATCGTATATGCATTAGTCATCACGACAGCCTTTAGGCTTTTAGGTGGTCTGGCATTTATGATTAGAGAGCGTTCAGAAAGAAAATTTAAAGCTATTGAAGGTAGTGTTTTACTGTAATATAAAATCACAATTAAAGGGTTTATTTTTAACATTAATGCAATAATTGCGTATATGACTATAAAAAATACGCAATAATTGCATTTTTATTTTGATAAAACACGCATCTTATTGTATAATATTAATATAGGCGGTGATGATATGTCGATTAAAGAATTAAGAAAATCATTAGATTTAACACAGAAAGAGGTTTCTGAGTTGGTCAACATTCCACTTAGAACATATCTAAATTATGAAAATGATGAATCTAAAAAGAATTCGATTAAATACCTTTACATTAAAGAAAAACTAGAAGAATATGGATATGTTGATGAAACTCATGGAATTCTTTCGGTTCAGAAGATAAAGAAAATATGTTCATCGATACTTTCTAAATATGATGTAGAATATGCTTATTTGTTTGGCTCTTATGCAAAAGAAAATGCAACTGAAACAAGTGACATTGATTTATTATTATCTACTTCGATAACAGGAATAGATTTTTTTGGCCTTGTTGAAGAATTAAGGGAGGAACTAAAGAAGAGAGTTGAAGTATTAACTCTTTCTTCCTTAGAAAATAATATAGACTTATTAAATGAAATATTGAAGGATGGAATTAGAATATTATAAGAAAAATTTTTACTGGAGGAAATTAATGAAGAAACTTTTAAGCATTTTGATGCTAATATTTATAGGGTTAAGTTTTGTTGCTTGTGGTAATGGTTTATCATCTACTACAGTAACTTCAACTGCAACTTCTACAACAACCGAAGGTCTCACTACATATAGTGATATATCTTCGACAACTACAACTGAAGTTACAACTAACACTTCAACCTTTACCACAACCGATTCAGTTACTACTAATTCTACAACTGAACAAATGACTACGGTTTGGACAACTGAAGACTTAACAACTACTGAACCTGATGATTTCGTAGCTAATTTATTAGCCTCTCTTACTTTAAGAGAGAAAGCTAGTCAAATGGTACAAGCTGAAAGAAGTAGTATAACAAATGAACAAGTTACTCAGTATGGAATTGGATCGATTTTAAGTGGTGGGGGAAGTCATCCAACAGCTTATAATGATTCTGTTGATACTTGGTATGACATGTATAGTGATTATCAAGCGGCGGCTTTAAACTCATCTAGCGGAATACCTTTAATATATGGAATTGACGCGGTTCATGGTAATAATAATTTATATGGAGCGACAATT
This sequence comes from Tenericutes bacterium HGW-Tenericutes-5, assembly GCA_002839125.1. Taxonomy (GTDB): domain Bacteria; phylum Bacillota_I; class Bacilli_A; order Izemoplasmatales; family Hujiaoplasmataceae; genus UBA2289. Next base: position 7,189 of record PGXI01000090.1, on the reverse strand, counting down.
TTCCCGCATAATATCGGTTTAGGAATGACAAATAATCCAGATTTAATCTATAACATTTCTAAAGCAACGGCTGAAGAAATGTTAGTAACAGGAATCAATTGGACCTTCGCTCCAGCTTTTAGCGTTGTGCAAAATATAAGCTGGGGAAGAACTTATGAAGGGTTTAGCGAAAATCCTGAAATTCATATCAACTTAGCTCAAGCCGCAATATTAGGTTTTGAAGAAAATGGTGTAAGTGCAACTGCTAAACATTACTTAGGCGATGGCGGAACAACAGGTGGAATTGATCAAGGTAATGTCATCGGCACTGAAGCGCTTATAAGAGCACTTTTTCTAGCTCCTTATTATGAAGCGGTCGCTGCTGGAGTAGATACAGTAATGATTTCTTATAATTCAATCAATGGCATTAAAATGCATGGATATGGTTATTGGATTAATGATGTTTTAAAAGAAGAGATGGGATTTGAAGGTTTTGTTATTAGCGATTGGAATGCAATCCATCAATTGCCAGGGAGTTTTTATGATCAAGTAGTAGCTAGTGTTAACGCCGGAATTGATATGCTAATGGAACCATATGATTGGGCTTCGGCGATTGATAATATTGTCAACGCAGTTAATAATAGCGATATTTCAATGGAAAGAATTAACGATGCAGTTAGAAGAATCTTAACTGTTAAGTATGAACGCGGTTTATTCGCAAATCCGTTTAACAGATTAGATAGTTCATATCTATATAGTCAACAACATCAAGATTTAGCAAGACTTGCTGCTAGAGAGAGCTTAGTATTACTTAAAAACGATAACAGTTCATTACCATTATCAAAGTCAAGTAATGTCTTTATCACTGGTCCTGCCAGTGATAATGTTGGGTTGCTTTGTGGTGGTTGGACAACGTACTGGCAAGGTAATAATCAAGCGGACATCGGCGTAGGAACAAGTATTAAAGATGCAATGACAGATGTTTTAAATGTTAGTTCAGGAACATCAGCTAGCAGCTGGCAAACTTCGGATACCGTTATTGTAGTTTTAGCTGAAAATCCTTATTCTGAAGGTGTAGGAGATAATAATGTTTTAACGCTTACTGCTGGTAATGCTCATCCAGATAATTTTGCAGCTTTGCAACTCGCTCAAGAAGCTCATAACGCTGGAAAGAATGTTGTCGGAGTTTTAATCAGCGGAAGGCCATTATTGTTTGAAAATTATTTACAATATTTTGATAGTTTTGTAGCTGCGTGGTTACCAGGTAGTGAAGGTGGATTAGCTATTAGTGATATGTTATTTGGTGATTATGATTTTGTTGGGAAATTATCATTTACTTGGCCAGCTGATATTACTCAAGTTGGATACACATCAAACAGAGAAGATTATGATGAAGATTATCCATTGTTTCCTTATGGATATGGTTTAAGATATAACTAAAGAAATATCAAGTTTGATTTTTTAAGAAAAGTGCTATAATTTTATTTAGGTATCTAGGTTTAATTTAAGGAGAGATAGTTTGATTAATATTCTTTTAAGCAATTATGATCTTGATAAAGATTGGCTAATTACAGAAACCAGTAAATATATTAATAAATATACGAAAATAGTAGTAATTCCCT
>PGXI01000090.1:0-5573 GCA_002839125.1 Tenericutes bacterium HGW-Tenericutes-5 | reverse complement strand
CTTTTCTTTTTCCGATGATGAGATAAAAGATTTGGCAGATTGGGAATTTTTATATAACAATATCAATGGAGTTCATTACTTTGATATTGTTAATCAATTCTTGAGTCTGGGAGTTAAAAAAGAAAATATTAAACTATTAAACTATTTTACTGATGAAGTAAAAACTATGAAGGATATTATAAACAAATCAGAAGTAGTGTTTTTCACCGGTGGTAGCGCTGAATTATCAATGAAGCGAATCTTAGAAAAAGAACTACTACCAGAAATTAAAAAACGTAATATTATCATCGGTTCTAGTGCTGGGGCTATGATTCAACTTAAAGAATATTTTGGTTCGCCAGATGATGAATATCCTGAGTTTAAGTACTTTGAAGGCTTAGGATTGATCAACGATAACTTTAGCATTGAAGTTCATTACTGTAGTACAAAGTCACAAGATGAAAGTATCGAGAAAGTATTAAAAAAAGGTGCTAAAACTGTTTATGGAATCTCAAATAGTGGGGCTTTAATATATAAAGATAATCAAGTAACTGTTTTTGGTGATGTTACTATATTTAATTAAAGATTAAAAATTTGAAATATTTACTGGTTGAAATAAATGAAGAGAACAATATTCTTACTTATTTGTGCTGTTATAGGAAATGCTTTAGGAACAGCATTAATGACTAACACATCATTGGGACTGACTGCTTGGGGAAGCGCTGCTTTTAATATCGGAAAATTTTTTGATATTACTTTTGGGACAGCCTTTATTATTATGGCAATTGTTTTTTATCTAATTGCGATATTAATCAGTAAGAAGATTAATTTAATAGAAACAATTTTGTCTTTTGCTTTTCTTGTTTCTTTTGGGATGTTATCAGATTTGTTTATTTGGTTAATACCAAGTATGACAGAATGGCATTATCTTCTGCGATTAATTATTAATTTTTTAGGATTAGGAATTTTAATCTTTTCAATTGCTTTACATTTAAAAGTTCTTATTGCCGTTCATCCTTGTGATGTCTTCTTATATCAAATGCAAAAATTATGTAAGAATGATGCAGTGGGTACTTACATTACTTATGGTATAGCTTTTTTGTTAGCTATAACCTTTGGGTTATTGTATGGCGAAATTTCTGGTATAGGAGTAGGGACATTAATTACGGTTTTATTTAGTGGCTTGATGATTAAATTTTATAATCAAACCTTACTGAAAAATTTAAAAACAAGTAAGGTAAATAAAAACTAATTATAATATTTTTGCGAGGTGAAATATGGAGATTGTTAGATTTGTTTTATTAGTAATTATTGGAGGTCTTATTGGTTGGTTGACAAATAAAGTAGCGATAAAAATGTTGTTTAGACCAATTAATCCTCATAGATTCTTAGGAATGAATATCCAAGGAGTTTTTCCTAGAAGAAAAGATCAAATAGCTGTGTCTTTAGCTAATATAATTGAACAAGAATTACTATCAAAAGAAGTAATAATGAGTCAATTAATGAGTGAAGAAAAGATTGACGATATTAAGAAAAAAATGAAGAAACTGATTGTGGAAAAATTATCGCAATCAATACCGCCTGTACTAGCGATGTTTGTCGGTGGTGATATAAAAGGTTTTGTTGAAAAATATATTGCCAAACATGGAGATGAAATATTCGATGATATGCTTCAAGAATTTCAAAAAACTGGTTTGGATAATTTAGATATTCAAAAGCTAGTAAAAGAACGAATTGACGAACTTGATTTTATTGAGTTTGAGAAAATTATGGTTGGTCTAATGAGCAAAGAATTAAGATTTGTTGAGATTGTTGGATTATTTTTAGGCGCATTTATTGGCGCGATTCAATATCTAATTACAGTGTTTATTTAGATTTAATCGGTTGAAATAAAAAAAATAATTACTTATAGTAAATAATCATACCTAAGGATGGGTTTTATAAATGGGAAATAATATTGAACAAAGAATAAATGAACTGTTGTCGAAAATGACATTAAAAGAAAAGATAGGACAATGCAATATGATTGAACCTTTCTTTTTGTTTGACAGTTTAAACAAAGAGAAAGGTGAGTCTTTTGATAATATTTTAGATGAGAGATTCATCAAAAAATTATTGAATGAGTATCACATTGGATTCTTGCTATTTGGGGGAATTTCTAGTCTTGGAAATGATACAGCGGAAATGTGGGCTGAGTTTATTAAAAAGATTAATCAATATAATAAAAACACGACAAGGCTACAAATACCTTTATTCTTTGGCGTTGATGCTGTTCATGGAGTTAACTTTATTAAGAATTCGACAATTTTTTCTCATAATTTAGGTGTTGTTTCAACTTGGAATTTAGATTTAGTTAAAGAATATGCTCAAGTTGTTGGTAAAGAACTTGAGACTATCGGAATTAACATTAATTTCGCTCCAACTGTTGATGTCGCTAGAGATCAACGGTGGGGAAGAGTCTATGAATCTTTAGGTGAAGATCCATACTTAGCTGCGAAGATGAGTGAAGTTTTAGTAGAAGGTATGCAATCAACTGGCGGAGTTGGTGCTTGTGCAAAGCATTATTTAGGTTATGGAGAATCTAGTAATGGTAGGGATAGAATTCCAGCTAACTTATCTGAAAGAACTATATGGGAAAATCACTTACCACCATTTCAATCAGCTATTAAAGCTGGTGTAAAAACAATAATGGTTAGCGGTGGGGATGTTAACGGGACACCTATGCCAGCATCTAAAAGATTAATGACTGATGTTTTAAGGAAAAAGTTAGGTTTTGAAGGGTTAACATTATCGGATTGGGATGATGTTTATCGTTTATATAAACGTCATCATATTGCAAGAACTAAAGAAGAAGCAATCATGAAGGCTTTTAATGCTGGATTAGATTTAAATATGATGGTGGCTGATGTTGAAACATTAGAGATAATGGAAAAATTAGTCAATGAAAACAAAATAACTTTAGATCGATTGAACGAAACGGTGAGAAGAGTTTTAAAGGTAAAGCTTGAGTTGGGTATGTTTGAAAAAAATGAAATCGATGTTTTTAAAGCGATCGAATTTAATGGAAATACTGAAAGTAAAATCCTTGGTGAAAGAATAGCTAAAGAATCAATAGTGTTATTAAAGAATGATAATAAACTTTTACCTTTATCAAAGAATCTTAAATCAATTCTTGTTACTGGTAAAACAACTAGTTCAAAAAGCCGTTTATGCGGGGGATGGACTCTAGGTTGGGACAGTGCAAAAGAAGAAGATTTAAACTTTTTAACAATTCTTGAAGCGTTAAAATTAAAACTACCTAATTGTGAAATTACCTATGCAAAAGATTTAAAAGAATTAAGTGAAATTAATTTAGATGAAGCAAAGTTTGATTTGTGTTTATCGGTAGTTGGAGAGACTCCTCATTCAGAATGGTTAGGAGATTCAATGGATTTAGCTATTGAAAAAGAAGAACTTGATCTACTAAAGGCAGCTAAAGAGACTAATTTACCGTTAGTTATGGTTTCAGTCATCGGTAGACCGGTAAATATGAATTGGCCACAAGAAAACTTATCTTCAATTTTATGGGCATATCTACCAGGCACTTTTGGTGCAGAAGCAATAGCTGATTGCTTATTCGGTGACTATAATCCATCAGGAAAATTACCAATATCTTTTCCAAAAGATGGAAATCAAATTCCAGTTGTCTATAATGCAAGAAGATATACTAGTGCAGAAATATATACAAAGTATGACCCACTATATCCTTTTGGATATGGGTTAAGTTATACTGAATTCGAATATAGTAATTTGCAAGTATTAGATCAAGTAAAATTAGGTGATGATTGCTTAATTAGTCTCGATGTTAAGAATATCGGTAATTTTGCTGGAGATGAAGTTGTACAACTATATTTACAAGATCAATACGCTTCAGTTACTAGACCAATAAAATCTTTGAAAGGGTTCAAGAAGATTCAGCTACAACCTAATGAAACTATATCAGTAACTTTTAAATTAACAGAAGATGATTTAAGTCTATATGATGAGGATCTACTTTGGGTAGAAGAAAAAAGAAAGATTGAAATTCAAATCGGTTCATTAAAAAAGATAATTGAGATAATTTAAGTTATAATACGCTAAAGTTAATAAAAAAAATAAAGTATTAATAAAGGGAAATAATTTTTCCCTTTTTTATTTTGCGGATAATAATTAGATTATTTAATAGTTTTAGAGTTTACTTAGACGAATTTTCCTCAATAGAACTAAAAAAATTGTAAATATCTCAAATTGTGGTATGATTGATGGGTATTGAGTTTTTATGTTCAGCATTTTTCATCAATTTGATTGAATATATAAGACCTTAAAATTTAAAGGAGCAATCAAATTAATGACATTTCAAGAACTAAAAATTATCGAACCAATCTTAACAGCTTTAAAAACAAAAGAATATGATGATCCAACGCCAATCCAAATAGCAGCTATTCCAGTTTTATTAGAAGGAAAAGATATATTAGGAAGCGCTCAAACGGGCACAGGTAAAACTGCGGCTTTTGCTATACCGATTTTACAAAACTTGTTTTTGAAAAGACAAAAAGAAAAAACAAGCAAAGCTATTGAAGCTTTAGTGCTCGCACCAACCAGAGAACTTGCATTACAAATCCATGATAATTTCAAAGAATATGGTAAAAACATAAATTTAAGAACTACCGTAATCTTTGGTGGCGTCAATCAATCAAAACAAATTAGAATCTTAAATCAAGGTGTTGATATTTTGATTGCAACACCAGGCAGATTACTAGATTTAATTCAACAGAAGAAGTTATCACTAAGTAAAGTATCTTTTTTGGTCTTAGATGAAGCCGATAGAATGTTAGACATGGGATTTATCAAAGACGTTAGAAAAATAATCGCTTTGATTCCGAAGGAAAGACAGACAATGTTTTTCTCAGCGACTATGCCAAAGGCAATTTTGAATTTAGCCTCAGAAATATTAAATGAGCCGGTAAGAGTTCAAATAACTTCTGAAGAAGCAATAATTGAAAAGATTACTCAATCAATTTATTTTGTTGAAAAAAGCAAAAAAATGAGTCTTCTGATTAAATTACTGAGTGACCAAGAATTAAAATCAGTTTTAGTTTTTTCAAGAACAAAGCACGGCGCTAATAAAATTGTTAAGAATTTAATCGCGGCTGGTATAAAGTCGGAATCTATTCATGGCAATAAATCTCAAGGCGCAAGACAAGAAGCTTTATTTCAGTTTAAGGCAAAAAACTTAAGGGTTTTAGTAGCGACCGATATAGCAGCTAGAGGAATTGATATTGATGAGTTGTCTCATGTTATTAATTTTGATTTGCCGGATGTCCCAGAAACATACATTCATAGAATGGGGCGTACAGGAAGAGCCGGATTAGGTGGGAGAGTTTTCTCATTTTGTTCTGAAGACGAAACTAATCTTCTTCAAGCGATTGAAAGACATATAAAGATGAAAATTCCTGTAGAAATTGATTCAGTTTATTCCAAAATCCTGGTGAGTTCTTCTTACAATAAACAAAGTGCTACTCCAAAAACTAGAAACGAAGCAATAAAAAGATATGGAGAAGCAAATTTTTCAAATA
>PGXI01000089.1:5682-9455 GCA_002839125.1 Tenericutes bacterium HGW-Tenericutes-5 | reverse complement strand
ATAACATTACCATAACCATCGGTAAACTGAACAATGTTAAGTTTATTAAGTTCCCCTAGATTAGATACTGAATCATCAGTGTAAGTTATTACTAGTTCACCTAATTCATTGATTAACATTGATTCAATGCCTAATCCTTGTAAACTTGCAATATCAAAAAGACTGGTCCAAGTACTATCCCCTTCTCTTTGCCACTGAATATACCCTTCATTCAGTCTAAACATTACTGCTTTGCCGTCTTCACCGGTAGGACCGGTAAGGGTAGATAAAGCAACTAAATCAGTCCAAGTATTTTCAAAATCATACTTCCACTGAATATTACCATCAAAAACTCGAAGCTCAATCAATCCCATTTCATCCTGGGTATCAATAGAACCGCCTGTGGTTGTAATAATATCGGTTGTTTTGTTGCATCCGACTAACAAAAACATTAACAAAAACAACCATAATAATTTTCTTTTCATCTTCTTATCCTCTCTAATTTTTACAAAATAAAATAAACGATTTTTTAAATAATCGTCTGTTTTAAACCTTAAAAAAACAAGCCTATAACAGACTTTTTTTCATTTCCGAGTAAAAAAAACTTTAGCAGGTTTAGTATTCGTAAGTTGTAATCTTTATTAATATTAAGTTTACTATTATTTTTAAAATTATTCAATATTACAAATCAATAAAAAAATAAAAAAATTCATCATACTATTTATCCAATTGCTAATAATATCAAAATTTAACATAAGTGATATTATTTTAATAAAAAAGATATGTTATACTATAGATAAGAACTTAAGAAAAAGGTGTTTATATGAAACCAAAAAAAATTTTTATCTGGTTTGGAGTAATTCTATCATTAATATTAAGTGCCACTATTGGTTATATGTTAATCCTAGATGTAAGCTTTATTGATGCACTATATATGACAATAATTACAATTTCGACTGTAGGTTATAAAGAAATAATGGAAATGGATATTGTCGGAAAAATCTTCACAATGTTTGTAATTGTTATTAGCTTAGGATTAATCGGTTATTTATTGTCGGAATTATTTAAATTTTTCAGTGAAGGAAGCATTAATGAAACTTGGAGGAAAAATAGAATGAAAAAAGAAATTTCAAAGTTGAGTGATCATATAATTGTCTGTGGAGCTGGTGAAACTGGTATGCATGTAATACAGCACCTTATTCTTAAAGACATTGATTTTGTTGTTATCGAAAACCATGAAGATGCTATCTTTCAATTGAAAAATCTTGATGTCAATTATCTTGATGATGATGCAACTAATGAAGAAGTCTTATCGCTTGCAGGAATAGCCAAAGCTAAAGGGTTAATTACCTGTCTTGCTAAAGATGCAGATAACGTTTTTGTTGTCCTTACAGCTAGAGAATTAAATAAAAATTTAAGAATCGTAGCCAGAGCTCATGAGCATAAGTCAGATAAAAAACTAAAAATAGCCGGTGCTGATAATACAGTAAGTCCCGACGAAATCGGTGGCAAGAAAATGGCTCAAATGATGATTAGTCCAAATGTTCAGTACTTTGTTGATAATATTATCGACACAAAGAATCTCTCTATTGATATGGAAGAAGTTTCTATTAATGAAGGTTCTGAGTTAATTGGAAAGAAATTAAGAGATACCCAAATCTCGGAGAAAGCTGGTTTAATTGTTCTGGCTATCAGAAGAGAAAACGATCAATTTATTTTTAATCCCAAAGCAAATGAAGTTTTAAGACATGATGATAAGATGCTTGTTGTGGGATCTAAAGAGCAAATCAAAACCTTGCGACAAATGTCAAAAGAGATAATTCTCTAAACACAACACTCAAACAAAAAAAATTAAGCAGCCATATGATAATATGACTGCTTTTTATATGAAAAAAAATAGTAATCCCTTTACTTTGAAGTATTATTTTCTCTTATTGCTAGGTATGTTCCGAACGCCATTACAACAAAAGCAATGATAAAAACAATGGATATTTCTTCATTTAAAAATATAAACGAAAAGATTGCTCCAGCAAAAGGTGCAGTTGCGTAATAAGCACTTGTCCTTGCTGCGCCTAAAGTCTTTTGAGCACTAATGTAAAAATATAAACTCATGCCAAAAGAGAAAAAGCCTAACAATAAAGCAAATATTACATAATACCAAATTGCATTCATTTCATTTAAACTAAATGCAATTATCAAAGATCCCAATCCTGATCCAAAACCCTTTAAAATCACCACATAGAGCGGATTACCATGAGAAAGCATTCTAGTACAGTTATTTTCTAGACCCCAGGATAAACTAGCTAATAAAACTAACACAGCTCCGAAAGAAACATGGAAACCTGTAAAATCTTCAAAACTTAAGAATACTCCGGAAACAACAATTAAAGCAATTGATATCCACATCTTTTTCCCAATCACTTCTTTGAAGAAAATCATGGCTATAATCGCAGTAAAAACAATTTCAAAGTTATTAAGCAAAGATGCAGTTGATGCATTGGTTCGTAACAATCCTAGCATCAACAATATCGGTGCGATTATATCTAACAAAATCATTAAAACTATATATTTAATATCCTTTTTACCATAGGTTTGATTTAATGGTATTGTTCTTTGTTTTTTGCTTAACATAACGATCAGAAACATTCCAATACCAGCACCGAAATATAACAATGAACTCATCAAGTACGGGGATAGGTAGTTTAGTAGCACTTTTGAAAGTGGTGCACTAAAACCATAAAAAAGAGCAGCCAAAATGGCATAAACAATCGCGATATATTTTACGCTTCTTCCTTTAAACATGATGTTACACCTCAAGTGTTTTTTTCCTACTAAATATTATACATTATATTTGATTCTTTTGAATTCAAAAATTAAAAAGAGTGTTGATTTAAAAAAATCATCACTCTCTTCATTTATTTACTAAATCTCTTCAAATCTAACTTCTTCTAAAATAAATTGCCTAATCAAAGATACGATAACACCAATCACAAAGGTAAGCATTACTATTACAACCCAAACAAATAAAACTTCTGGGGTATTTTCATAATCAATTACAAAATACAAGAAAACTGAGCCAACGCTTAAAATCAAAGTTGAACTAAAGGCACAAATTCTAATAACTTGCAAAATGTTAATTGACCTTAATGTATATACTTCGTGTTTATCGATAATATTCATGAATTTGAAAGAATTAAAATACATAATCAGTAAAGGTATTGATACTAAATAAATTGAAATGAAAACAAATAATAGATAAAGTCTTAATTCATAGCTACTTCTCATTAAGTTATAGATAAAAATTGGCAAGAAATACCCATCAACTGCCAGTAATCCTAAACCTAGTGATAAGGCAAGAATTCTAATGAACCATAAATAAAATTTTTTCATACTTTGCACCTTATAACCAAAAAGATTTAACATCTTTTTTATATATTACTATGTAATCTATTATAGTGCTTAATAAATTATAATCAACCTCATCATCTTCTTTAATTCTAAAAATCATCTTTCCATGTTCGATGTTCTTTTCTTCTAAAACCGTTTTAAAATGTTCCATAATACGAGCTTCTAAACCTACTCCAATGTGTTTCTTTGAAACGGAGAATCCCATTATATAAGTCCCGTTCCTAATTAACATTGGTTGGTTCCATTTGTACTCAAGATTAAAATCGGAATAGTTACTTTCTATCCATGAGATAATTTCTTCTAGTTTTAATCTTAATTTCTCATTATTAATTTCATTTAAAAATGCATTCACCTTATCATTACTACTCATCATGCTCACCTCTTTT